>NZ_SFBV01000017.1:0-4122 GCF_007095585.1 Microcystis sp. M_OC_Ca_00000000_C217Col | reverse complement strand
CTCTGCTATTCTAAGTCTACAGAAATGTTAGGATACTCTATTCGTTTATTAATTCATTATCTGAAGTTTCAAGAAGTGCCTATTCCTTACTGATTCATAGCTTAATTCAGCAACGCCATGGTAGCAGTAGCGCAACAATACGGGAATGCAGGAAGGGAAAATGAGGCGCGATGGTTGCTGAATATGGCGCAACAGTTAGCAGAGTATATCAGCCGTCAAAAGTTTACTATAGAAGAATATAAGACATTTCTACTGGACATAGTACTAGCAGCCAATAAAAGTAATAGTGATGTTGCGATAATTTATCCTATTTTAAAACAGCACCAAGATAAATTAGACGACACTTTTGCTAAATTATTACAGATATACGCTAGAAATATGTTTTCTCAGAGAAGCAGAGAAGAGTCTGCTAATATAGCAGGTGTAATTCACAATTTGTGCAATAAAATTAAACTATTTCCTTTGAATTTTGCGAATAATCAAGAAATTGCTATTGTCGGCTATCAAACGACTTTAGAAGTATATACTCGTACTGCTTTTCCTAAAGAATGGGCAATAACACAAAATAGTCTAGGTATAGCTTATTGTGATCGTATCAAAGGAACGAAAGCAGACAATCTAGAATTAGCTATTTTTGCGTTTCAACAGTCTTTGGAAATATACACTCGTAGTGCCTTTCCTAAAGAATGGGCAGCAATACAAAATAATCTCGGAGAAGCTTATAGAAATCGCATCAAAGAAAAAAAGGCAGATAATATAGAATTAGCTATTGCTGCTTTTCAGCAGTCTTTGGAAATATATACCCGTGAAGCTTTTTCTTATGATTGGGCAGTTAGACAAAATAATCTAGGTATAGCTTATTATGAGCGTATCAAAGGAGCAAAAGCAGACAATCTAGAATTAGCTATTTTTGCGCTTGAACAGTCTTTAGAAGTTCATACCCGTGATACTTTTCCAGAAGATTGGGCCAATGCACAAAGTAATCTGGGAAACATTTATTTAGATCGAATTAAAGGGGATAAAGCAGATAATTTAGAATTATCTATTGCTGCTTATCTACAAGCTTTAGAAGTTTTTACCTGCGAAGCTTTTCCTAAAGATTGGGCAACAATACAAAACAATTTAGGAAATGTTTATTGTGATCGAATTAAAGGAGAAAAAGCAGATAATTTAGAATTCGCTATTGTTGCTTACCAAAAGTCTTTAGAAGTTCGTAACCGTGAGACTTTTCCTGAAGATTGGGCAAACACACAAAATAATTTGGGTACCGTTTATCGTGATCGTATCAAAGGAAACAAGTCAGACAATCTAGAATTAGCTATTAATGCTTACCAACAGTCTTTAGCAATTCATACTTATGACGCTTTTCCCCAAAAATGGGCATTAACGCAAGTTAATCTAGGCAATGCGTACTCTAATAGACTTAAAGAAGATAAGACTCAAAATTTAGAATTAGCGATCATTGCTTACAATGAAGCCTTGAAAGTGAGGACTTTTGACGCATTTCCCCAAGAATGGGCAACTACACAGAATAATCTCGCTAATGCTTACAGGGACAGAATCAGAGAGGAGAAAGCCGACAATTTAGAAAAAGCGATCACTGCTTACCATGAAGCATTGAAAGTGTTGACTTTTGACGCATTTCCCCAAGAATGGGCAATGACACAAAATAATCTCGCTAATGCTTACAGTGAAAGAATCAGAGGGGAGAAAGCTGAGAATTTAGAAAGGGCGATCACCGCTTTGCATCAAGCCTTGAAAGTGAGAACTTTTGACGCATTTCCCCAAGAATGGGCAATGACACAGTATAATCTCGCCACTGCTTACTTTTACAGAATCAGAGGGGAGAAAGCTGAGAATTTAGAAAAAGTGATTGCATCCTATCAGAATGCTTTAACAATCCGCACAAAAGACGCTGCTCCTCTTGATTGTTTACTAACTGCCCGTAATTTAGCCAATTTACACTACGATGAAAAGCAATGGCAATCCGCCACAGAAGCCTATCATATCGCCATTGAAGCTGTCGAAAATGCCCGATTAGAAGCACTTAACCCCCAAAATCGCCAAGAAACCCTCTCTAATGCTATTGATGTATTCCATCGCATTGTATTGGCGCATCTTAACCTCAATCAACCTGAGAAAGCTTTAGAATATATCGAACGCAGCAAGGGGCGTAACCTGGTGGAATTAATGACTCAGAAAAATCTACAACCGCAAGGCGTTAGTCAACAAATTAAGGTTCAATTAGATGAATTAAAGCAAAGAGTGGTTAATGAACAAATTCGTTTACAACATCAAAGTATTAACCATAATTCAATGCGTAGTGATAACCTAACTCCCTACGTTCAAGATCATAGTCATCTGAAAGAATATCAACAAGACTTAGATGATTTTATTGCAAGAGAAATTAAAGATCCTCTCTTTAGCCTCACTCAAAAAGTTGAGCCGATCCCATTTACAGAGATTCAGGCTTTAACTGATGCCGAAACTTGTCTGCTACAATGGTACATTACATTCGAGAAAATACTCGCTTTTGTCGTGTCTGCTGATGGAGATGTTAAATATTGGCAATCTTCCGAAGATGATATAAAGCAATTCTTTGATACCTTCAGTAATTATCGACAGCTTTACTACTCCAAAAATGGCAAGCAAGAATGGAGAAATCAACTGTCTAACCTCTTACATACTTTTGCTGATACTCTGCATATTAATGATATTCTTGCCCTTATTCCCGATACTTGTCAACGCTTAATTATTATCCCCCATTGGTTTCTGCATATTCTCCCTATTCACGCTTTCCCGATTAACAAAAACCAAATTTTGCAGGACAAATACAATATACAATATGCCCCTAGTTGTCAAATCTTGCAAAAAATTACCCAAACTTCTCACCATTCCGACTTTAATAAACTGTTCGCCATTCAAAACCCCACCAAAGACTTATTTTACACTGACTTAGAAGTTAATATCCTCTCAACTTTCTTTACTGAATCTCAAGTTATCGCTAAAGATAACGCCACTAAAAACGCTGTTCTTCCCCATCTCAAATCCTCAGATAACCACTGTTATCACTTCTCCTGTCATGGAAGCTTTAACCCCGATAATCCCCTAGAATCCGCCTTATTTTTAGCCAATAAGGAACCCCTAACATTAGGCGAAATCTTTGAACTGCGCTTGAATAAATGTCGCCTTATCACCCTTTCTGCCTGCGAAACTGGCTTAATTGATTTAAACTCTATCAGCGATGAATATATCGGTTTACCCAGTGGTTTTCTGTTTGCAGGAAGTCCCAGTGTTGTCAGTAGTTTATGGACACTTAATGACCTGTCAACTTCCTTCTTGATGATTAAATTATATGAGATTTTATTTGATGAGAATCAGCAAGTTTCTGTACCAGTTGCTTTAAAAACTGCACAAAATTGGTTACAGAATTTAACCATTGAGGAATTGGACAAATTTCTAGAGCAATATCAGCCGCAAATAGACAAACATCTTGCCCAACTACGACCAGGACAGCGCCTACGATATGAACAATCATTGAAACTAATAAAACAACGCCAACCCCATCCTTTTATTAGTCCTTACTATTGGGCAGGTTTTATCGCTACAGGGATTTAAGTTTCAGGATTAGCACAAACCTTTTTCATACCCAACTTAAAAGCACAAATACCGATAGCTGTTGCCACACCTGGAGGAATACCAGCACCCATAGAAATTGGTTCTATTGCTGGTGCAATCATTCCAGATTCCAAAGCTTCTCTAACTTCCTCTTGACAGATAAATTGGCGGCATTTTTTCAGTAAATCACCGATAGATCTATCTGGTTCTGTACCAGTTTCTCGCATTAGCAGTAAGGGTATAGCATACTTGAGATAACCGTCGCACTCATCAATCGCATCCAAAGCAGCAATCGCACTTAGATTATCTACCAATTCAGCGCGAAACTGGGCAATTTCTTCGGGGGTTACTTTAGTTGATTCAATATTCATAGGTTGTTCTTATTTAGGGTTTGCTGAAAAAGTAGGGGCGAAGCATTCGGGCAATAACCTATCGCTGAAACCTTAGATTTCCTATCCGAATGCTTCGCCCCTACAGGATGGGATCGCTGATGAAGAGGCAAGG
>NZ_SFBV01000169.1:0-3841 GCF_007095585.1 Microcystis sp. M_OC_Ca_00000000_C217Col | reverse complement strand
CTTCGTTACTTGGTATGGTTCGATAGGGGGGCATAAATCGACTAAATCCTTATCTGGCAAGAGACTTAATTGATTAGTTCGCTCTAGAGCAAAAACAATTGACAAAAATCGCTAAATGCTTTTCTATATAAGGGTTCCATCCCTTATAACCCCCGTCCATTGCATAACAATTACCGAAGAGCCACTGAGATTAATAAAATGCAGTGCTACTCTGACGGGAATAGCCTCGGTGATTTGGGACTTTACATAAAAAGGTAGTGCGATGCCGAACGCAATTTTGTAGGGTGCGTTCCCTAATGCAAGTCCTACTACTCCACCGATCGATTTTGGGGAACGCACCATGCACATTGATGGAAACTGTGGATTTAAGTGCGATGCCGAAGGCACTGCGTAGCAGTACGCCGCTCTGGTGGGTTAGGTTAACGGCAGACCCCCAACTGTGATCTTTGACTTCATGCCAATTTGTGCGGACTGTATTCAGGTGTTACCTGCTGTGATAGTTAGTAAGTGAGCCTGTTCGTTGAGTTGAGGAGTAAAATAGGAGAAGTCCTAATCTAAGATTTAGTAATGGATAGAAGCATTATAGAACGGCAACCGCTAATTGAAGCAGTCAAGGCTCTCCCTGATGAGGCTTTAGTGGAACTGTCTAATTTTCTTGACTATCTTCGCTATAAAGCAGCCTATCAAAGAGAACTGACCACTCATTCTTCTAGTTTTCTGCTTGCAGTTGCAGGTTTAGGCAACTCTGGTCAACAGGATATTTCAGAACGTGATGAAGAGATTCTAGGCAATGAGATTGATCCGGTGTCCGGCTGGAATCTTAAGCCAAGCAATTCAGTATGACGGCGATACTTGACACCAGTTTTTTGTTTGCCTTGACCGATCAGGGCGATCGCAATCATCAACGGGTGTTGGCTATTGCTCAAAGCGTGAATGAGCCATTGGTTCTACCTGTCGTTGTCCTGCCTGAGGTCTGCTATCTGATTGCATCAAGATTGGGCCACCAAGCAATGCGCCGTTTTGTATCCAGTATGACACCTGATGCGGTTCAAGTTGAACCTGTAATCCCAGAAGACTTGGTACGAGTGCATGAGATATTGGAACAATATGCTGACAATCAGCTACGAGGCGATGGCGATCGCTAACATCTAGTCCATTGTACAACCTCGATCCGACAGTTTCTGCTTTACCTTAGATGTCAAATCTTCAGGAAAACCAGGGGGTAACTGGGGCGGGGATCGGGAGGAAAAAATATAGATTTCATTTTGCCCATCTAAAACAGGCAAAATTTCTACAGGATAACCTTCTACAGGATAACCATTGTAGAAGTCTTTTTGCACAATGGTAGATTTATCCGCCCGCAAACGGCTACTGAGGAGTTGACCACTGATCACCTTTGCCGTTGACAATGAAAGAATCGAAACATCCAGCAAACCACGGTCTTTGTATTCTAAAACACAGACTTGCCCCTGCACCTGAGAGGGAAAAATACTCAAAAAATAAGCTTCATGTAAACTTTGAAAACCGTCACCATCATTATGCCACAGTCCCAGAAAAGGGGTGACAGTGGGATTAGTTTTTGCCCATTGGTTTCTAAATGACTTGAGCGGTTCACCTAATTCCGAAGGACTGATTAACTTATTATGTCCAGCCAAGCCAAACCAACTATCAATCATCTCCGAAGTGGTGAATTTAATGGAAAGTAAATCCAAGATATTTAGGGGGAGAATCAGTCCTCGCTGGGTAACAATTGCCGTCACGAGTCCAACGGTGGCAGTACCTAGAGCAACGAAGGCTGCAATGAGGACAATTGTCTTTCTCGTCATTTTGACACTCCAATCATATAGCCCACATCCTAGCGGTACACTCGCTTCGTCTGGCTAACTAGGGATTATACAGAAACTTTCTGTATAACACTCTCTGGGGTAACGATATGGGTCAACTTTCGGCATATCACCCCATTTGGGCGCAATCGCCCGAACTTTTCCGTATATCACGCCCAAAAGCGTGTTAGCCAGATTAGCATATTGTCAAAAACCTTGTTTAACTAAATTTCTGACAATAGGCTGAAATAACAGAAGTTTTCTAGGATTCTAGCGACGATTCTTCGATCTGACCGCACCTCTTGACAAAAATTTATAATTATTCGATTCGTTCAATTGTCGGGGGCTTCTGTAAAGATTTTTTAGCGTGAAATTATCATTCATACTGTACTTACTTGTAGCGTTTTGTTTCCATCTCAATCAACAAGAATCTAAGGGCAATATCAAGATATTGGTATGGGAAACGATAGTTTCGATCGATACCGACTCCACAGACCATCTTGGCTTATCCTTTACTAAGGTTCTTGAGCCAAAGCTAAGACACGCTGATATAGCTGGGAACTGACACGAAAACCAGCTTGGCTGATCAAGGCATCCATAACAGGTTGAACTTGAGGGATGAGGCTTTTTTGTTTGGCAACGAGCAGAATGCCCAGAATACCAATGATAGACAGCCCTAGCCGCAGGGCTTCTTGCCGCCCCAAGCGTTCATCGATGAGCAGATCATCAGCTTGCAGCTCAAGTGCCAGGGCTATTGCATTCGCTTCTCCAGCATCCGGTCCTCGTTCTTGCTGAAGCTGGTTAACGAGTTCGGAGTTGGTGAGGGGTTGGGGTTGAATCCAGCCGGCTTGGAGAATGGCTGGAATGATGGGATTGCTTGCGGCTGCTGGTTCCCTAGCAGCAACGTCTGGAATGATAACGGTTTGGTAAATTGACTCTAGCAACCAGAGATGATCGACGATCGCCAGATTGGCAAGGGCGGAGGTATCGCTGACCACGATCATAGCCAGCCTCGATCTCGCAGATGCTGAACATCCTGCTCAAAGTCTTCTACATCGTAGTGAACACAAATACCGCGATCTGCCAGCAGTTTTTGAAAGTCCATGACTTCCATCCCGGCAATTTTACTGGCGCGACTGAGGGAAATCCGCTCTTGCTGAAACAGCGCAATGGCAATCTCCCGGAGCCAGTCGCCCTGGTTAAAGGTTTCGGCTTGGCTGAGGTTATCCGGTAGGTTCAGGGTAATTTTCATTAAGACATCCTCACGCACTATTTATCTCCTCGTCTTTACTCGTTTTCTGATAACAGGATTTGGTATTATTGACTGACGGGAGCCAGCAATTAATTTCTAATTTTAAGCACTTGCATAGGAGTCAAACGTCTTTGCTCTGTCTTGTCAAAATCTTGATCAAAACTCACAATAGTAGCTTTTTCAAGCTCGGCAGCAACATATTGGTAAGCATCATCAAAATCCAAGCGAAAGAGAGCCATTATTTCTACGACTCTCTTCATTTGGTTAGCAGGAACACCGACCAGCACAACACCAGCATCAATCAAAACGTCATCCACAAATTTGATAAAAACGTCTCTTTGATTCAGCCGATTACAGATCACCCCGATAGAATTTGACATACTCCCACCGTCAAGCTACGCTGTGACGGGGGATTCTTGACCTATCACTATCGGAAATTCCTTGTTCAACGAGACAACTTAGATTCTCAATGTCTCCATTAAAAACCCAGAGGTCGGACTCTCTATTATGCGTTTGGGTCGGTTTCTGTTTTTCTGTTGGGAGCATCTCACTTACGCGATGAGTAATTATACCTAGACTTCCTCCGTATAAACATACTAGCTATGGCTAAAAGTCTTACAGAGCCTGAGTTCAAGCCATACAATACCAATGAACTACTGGACACAAAATCCTGAAGTTCTTACGCCGATAGGGTTTGAGGCAAAAATTTTCAAATTTGACCTTTAGACCATTATAGCTTGTTTCGGGGCAGAAAATCAGCAAAAAC
>NZ_SFBV01000168.1:0-2623 GCF_007095585.1 Microcystis sp. M_OC_Ca_00000000_C217Col | reverse complement strand
ACTTAAACTAATAAAACGGAGAGGCTATGGCTTTAGAAACTTTCGGAATTTTTGGGTTAGAAGTATGTTATCTTGGCATCTTGTATGTTGATTTAGCATAAAGGGTAACGAAGAGCCATTTTATCTCAAATGTCGGGGTGAAGACCCTCGCTTTTAACGAGATGAAACTCCAACCAATATAAAACAGCGAAGCACGACTTAAATCTTGACAATCTCTGCTGTATAAGTTAGCCTATAAATAGTTGTTTGAGGTCGATAAACAATGATTATCCTAAGTTTCAGAAAAATAATCGTTCAAATGTTTATTATGTCCAATTCTGTCTAAGCGTTAATATTCGGGAATAGGCAAAACCGCTAGAACCGAATAAAAAATGTGTAGGATTGGATGTAGGTTTAAAAGTTTTCTACGCTAATAGTGATTATGTTTAAAAATTGGTCTTTCGACGATTGGATGAATCATATCCTTTTTCTGGCTACAATTATGGCTTTGCTGACGATTTGGTTGGGTAGATAAATAAAAACATTTTTCTTTCCTCGCTTTACCAAAAATTTGGGTTTAAGGTTCCCCGTCCATTTTATGGCAGGGAGTGTCAAAATAAGAAACAAAACCCTCAGCGATCGATATGACTGACTCAATCCCAAAAATTTGTATTCTCGGTGGTGGTTTTGGTGGACTCTATACTGCTCTACGTTTGAGTCAATTGCCTTGGACCGATCAACACCCCCCCCAAATTACCTTAATTGATAAAAGCGATCGCTTTTTATTTTCTCCCCTTCTCTACGAATTAGTCACCTCAGAACTACAATCTTGGGAAATTGCTCCCCCTTTCAGCGAATTGCTCGCCAATACCCCCGTTAACTTCCAACAGGGAACCGTCACGGCGATCAATGTTAATAATCATAAAATAACCCTTGACAATCAAAACGATATATGCTATGACCGCCTCGTGATCGCCCTCGGTGGTCAATCTTCCCTTGAATTCCTACCCGGGGCCAAAACCCACGCTATCCCCTTTCGTAGTCTAGAGGATGCCTATCGTCTTCAGGATCGACTCAAAACCCTAGAACAATCCGATCGCGATAAAATTCGGGTCGCCATTATCGGGGGCGGTTATAGCGGCGTAGAATTAGCCTGTAAGCTGGCCGATCGCCTCGGAGAAAGGGGAAGAATTCGTCTGATCGAAAGAAATAGCGATATACTTGGCCCTTCAACCCAATTTAACCGCGACACCGCCAAAAAAGCCCTAGAAAAACGTCTAGTTTGGTTAGACCTAGAAACCACCGTCGCCGACATCCAAGCTGATCGCCTCTCCCTTGACTACAAAGGACAGATCGACAATATCCCCGTTGATCTAATTCTCTGGACCGTTAGTCCGATCGCCTCTCCACTGCTCGCTAATTTGCCCCTAGCACATAATGAGCGCAAATTACTAAAAGTTAATCAATATTTACAAACTGTCGAAAACCCCAGCATCTACGCGATCGGCGATGCGGCCGATAGTCGCGATCAAGAGGATAAACCCTATGCTGCCACGGCTCAGGTCGCCCTTCAACAGTCCGACTACTGCGCTTGGAATATTTGGGCGAGTTTTCACGATAAACCGGCTTTACCCTTCCGTTATCAACCTTTAGGCGAAATGTTGACCCTCGGAGTCGATGAGGCTACGATTAGCGGTTTAGGACTAGAATTAGCCGGTCCCCTTGCCCATCTTACCCGTCGCTTAGTCTATCTCTACCGACTGCCCACCCTTAACCATCAAATCGCGGTAGCATTTAACTGGATTGCCCAACCGCTTCTATCCCTCATCTCTGAGTAGCGAGTTCAGATATTCCTCCACTAACAAACTATCTCGATCGGTCAATTCCTGACCATCGAGACGGTTTAACAGCATTACTGCACCAAATAACCGATTATTAACCCTAATTGGCACAGCTAAAGCCGTTTTTATCCCCAAAGCGACCGCTATATCCTGACGGATGCGATTATCTCCGAGAGTTTGTCCCACCACCACCGGACAACTCCCCTGGTAAACCACCGTACACAATCCCGACGTGGCAATATCACCCCTTTTGCCCACAATTGCCCCAGTGTTTTTACCCGCACCCGCGCGATAATAAATACTATCACCGTCAAATTCGGCAATGATAACCGTTTCTGTTGGAATTAAACCTAAAATTTCTTCAGCAATGCGATCGAGATTAGTTAATTTTTCCATAATGGTTTAGGGGTTGAGGAAATGGGGTGTTATAATCAAAAAAAGGTAATGATTCGGTAGTAGTGGCGTAGCTCTCTTGCTTACCTGGTATAAATTGTGTAAAATATTTATTAATAAAAATAATCGGAACCCGATCAGTCTTTAAACCTCTAGCTTGATTATGACTTTTCTGATAAATATCTTTTTCTGGCTCCTGTCTGGCTTACTGAAATATCAGTCTAGCACCGAACAAAGTGCCCCCCTAGTTCACCTCTATTCCCCTGTCAAGCGTTGTGGTTCTCACCATAGGGCTCTTCTGGTTTTCGTGTGTTAATTTTTGTTATGAATTAAAGCCAGCAAACAGCTTAAGTCGAAGATGTTCAAAATTGGTAAATCCATAACTCATTCTTTTAATAAGCTTTATTTTG
>NZ_SFBV01000167.1:0-9452 GCF_007095585.1 Microcystis sp. M_OC_Ca_00000000_C217Col | reverse complement strand
ATTAAATATTAGTTATTGTGACTAACTCTTTTGGTTAGAGAAAGATAAAATTGAGAATCTTCAGTCAAATTTATTGACTCAAAATTAGCTATACTTAATTTAAATGAATCAACCCTAGGGGATCGGGGGGGGCAGCTGGGGTGTGGGGTTTCACCGATAGGTTATTGCCCGAATGCTTCGCCCCTACAGGATGCGATCGCCGCTCAAGTGGCGAGAAAAAGCCAGATCAGCAGTCTCGATCACCTTTAATAGCTGTTCGATGCGGTTTTCCGTCGGGGGGGCCAAACAGGGAAAAACGGCTAAACCGGGGATTTGATTGGCCACCTCAGTGACAGCCACATCAAGGGTGACTAGGGGTAAATTAGCGAGGGTTTCCGACTTGCTCAAGGTTTGCAGATAAGAGTATAAATCTTCTGCGATCGAACTATCGATTAAGATAGCGTCCACCTCCCAGACAGTGGCTAAAAGTTCCGCCTGTTCGCAACTATCGGCCTCAATAAAACGATAATTCTCCCGAACTAATTGATTATTCCAAATCCAGCTAAAGGAAGATAAATCGGAGAAATTGGGGGCATAATGACCGTGTAAACGCAGCAGAGTCGGAGCAGTGCGCCGTTTTCGGCTAGGAACAGGGGAAACGGTCAGATTTAAGCAAGCTTGCAGGGCTGCCGAGGTGATTGGCGGAACCAGAAAACTATCGGCCCCTTGCTGTTGACTGCGGTTGCGCTCAGAATCGGCGGCGGTGACAATAACTTTTATATCTTTGGTTTGGGGATGGGATTTCAGCAGCGTTAACACATCCCAACCGGACAAGAGGGGGAGATTGGGATTGAGAAAAACACAACGGGGTTTTAACTGCCGGGCTTTTTCGATCGCCTCAGTGCCGCTACGAGCGATAATAGCTTTTAATCCCAATTCACTCAATCGATCGACAAATTGTTCGATCACTTGGGGATTAGCTTCCACCACTAACACCAGACGCTGGGGAGTGGCGGACTCCTGATCGGCACTTTGGGGATGAACCGGCAGCAGTAAGGTAAATTGACTGCCTTCCCTGTCCCTAGAGACAAAGGATAGATCGCCACCGTGACAGCGCGCTAATTTTTGGCTGAGGACTAAACCTAAACCTGCACCCTCAAATTGACGGGTGAAAGGACTTTCTAGCTGTTGGAATTTCTGAAAAATCAGATGCTGGGATTCTTCTGGAATACCGATCCCCGTATCCCAGACGGTAAAAGCCAGCCAATTTTCCCAACGATTGACTTTAATGCCCAAATTACCGCCATCAATGGTGAATTTAACCGCATTATCTAACAAATGCACTAACATCTGTTGCAAACGGGCTTCATCGGCCAGGGCATAATCTAACCCGGATTCGATGTCAAGACGATAGCTGCTGGGGATATCTAGACGTTGGGGATATTTATCGACGATGATATCGTACACCCGTTGACAGAGGCGATCGATTTTGACTCTAGATAAAGTTAATTGTAGTTGTCCTGTCTCTAGGCGGGTTAAATCGAGGAGATCATTGACCAAAGCCATCAACTGACGACCGCTGCGATAGATTAAATCGGCATATTTGGACTGTCGGGGGTTAAGTTCACCGATTTTTTGTTCCCGCAGCAGATTGGAAAGACCGATAACGGCGGTGAGGGGCGATTTAAACTCATGGCTGACACAGGCGAGAAATTCATCCTTAAGACGATTTAAATGGACTAAATCGGCATTTTTAACCGCTAATTCCTGACAATATTGCTGTTGTTCCGTGATATCGGTGGCTAACAGTAACCACAGTCCCGAAGTTTTCTCGATCAAAGGATAATTATCCGTTAAATTTAACGGCACGGACAACAGGCGCCAAGTCTTGGCTACACCCGATGTCACCGTTTCTAGACGCTGGGGAAACAGGGGGGGAGTGGGGGATGGGAGGGTTAAGGGGTCATTAACTAAAGCCAAGGCAGAGTTATCGATATTAGCGGGGAAAGCTGCCCCGATTTGTTGACACCAAGCCTGATTTTGGTATAAAATCCCTGCTTCTGGACTGTAGAGCAGCAGCGGCAGCGGTAATTGTTCCAGAAATTCCAGAGGACGATCGCTGCGGGGGGGGGGATTGCGATCGCTGATGCGGGGCTGCGGGGCAGGATCATCGAGAATCGAGCGCCCGAGACAAAATTGGAGAAGTTTGCCCGTGTCTAAGCGTCCTAACAGTTTGCCCTGAGTATCCACTAAAATAGGGGCTAAGGCGATCGCTTCTCCCCTCAGGGTGGCCAGAAACTCACTCACGGCCATGTGCGAGTTAAGAGGGATAATCGGACGCAGCCAACCGCTCAGATCCAGACGGTTGGGGGAGGGGTTTCTGATTTCGGGGTGCTGTTGTTGATAGAGGAGGTAAGCAATCAGGGCTTGACTCTCAATCAGTCCTAGGGGACAATACCTCTCATCCACCACTACGATCACTTCCGGATTGCCCGTGTTAATTAGATCTAAAAGACTAGCCCTGTCAACAATTAATTCACAGGTAGTGACGGATTGATTAAAGTAATGGAGGCTGAGGGTAACGCTAGGCATGGGGATAATTAGGGGGCGGTGGCGGTAACTTTAGGGCATAATTAACAAACTGATGGCCAAACTATTAGTCGTCCTAGAACTTGAATTTAGCTTGATTATGACGCTCGCTCATCTAGAGAACCGCTCCATTGATTACAATTAACTACGATACCCACTGCCAAAAAGCAAAGTTAACTTTAACTTCCCTTAGCTGATGGCGGGGGGGGTTGTCTTCTCAACAGAGAAAGCCTAACCTATTGTTTGTTATTTTCTATCTACCTTGCGGGTGAGAAAACGTTGCCTCCGAGACTGACTATTTATGCTTTTGTCCCAACGGACTCACCCTTGACGGGAGTGAGTTCACCTCTGGGGCTGGTTAATTCTTTGACGGCTTTATTGGCTAATGAACGCTATAATCTAACCCTAGGGTCGTCTTCTAGCGAATTACTGGCTAATATCGAGGCACAGAAGGAAAAAATCGATTGTTTGCTGGTGGTCTTTCATCCTTCCCTACAGCCGACTTTTAATCAACTCTACGAAGGGGGGATTTTACTGCCAGTAGTGATCATTGTCGCTGACAAGAACATCACTGCCGAGACGAATGACTCTCCCACCTGTCTCTATCATAGTGCCGAATTACAAATTACCGTCAAGGAATTAGACAGCATCACCTCGGTAATCGACCAAGCGATCGCTCGATTTCTCCATTTAGCTCCTAATTGCTCTTTTTCCGAACCTACCACGATTGTTAACCAACCAAATCCCGTGGAAAATAATCACAGTTTTCTCCTCCTACAACAGCGCCGTTTAGCGGAAAAATTAAAAGAAAGACTCGGCTATTTAGGTGTTTACTACAAACGCAACCCGCAGCTATTTTATCGCAATCTTGCCCCAGAGGAAAAAAACGAATTACTGCGGGAATTAAGAAGAGATTATCGGGAGATTATTTTAAATTACTTCCAACAGGATTATCCGATCAATCAAGCGATCGATGAGTTGGTTAATAATGTCTTTTTTACCGATCTCTCAGTGTCGCAAATTCTAGAAATTCACATGGAGTTAATGGATGAATTTTCCCAACAGTTAAAATTAGAAGGCAGAAGTGAGGAAATTCTCCTAGATTATCGTCTCGCTCTCATTGATATCCTTGCTCACTTGGGGGAAATGTACCGTCGTTCCATACCTCGCGAGGATATCCCTTATGATTTATTATTGGGAATAGACTAAAATATCCCCAATAAATAACAATGAACTCATATCCCCAGCCCCTTTGATCTTAACCTATGAGCGTCTTTAAAAAAACCTATGTTTTAAAACTGTACGTCGCTGGGAATACCCCCAACTCCGTGCGCGCCTTGAAAACCCTGAAAAATATCCTAGAAGAGGAATTTCAGGGAGTGTATGCGCTCAAGGTGATTGACGTGCTGAAAAACCCGCAACTAGCGGAGGAAGACAAGATTCTCGCTACTCCTACCCTCGCGAAAGTCCTCCCTCCCCCGGTGCGGAAAATTATCGGTGATTTGTCCGATCGAGAGAAGGTTCTAATCGGTTTAGACTTACTGTACGAGGAAATTCGTGAACGAGAAAATGATAGCTAGGCCTTCGGCAATAGGTGATTAGACGGGTTATATTTATTGCAGGAGAAATGATCGGGGAGTAATCTAGTACGTCTATGGGAAAGTCAAGAGTCAATGGGAATCGAGATGGTATAAAGTATCTAGTCAGGCCTGATATGTTTCTGTGGAAAAATTAGATAAAAATCCTACTCTTTAAATATTCGCTGGATAAATAATGACTCAATCTAACTCTAATAGCCAATTGAATCCACCGATTAAACCGAAAGGTGTTCGCAAAATTAGAACCCTAATTGAAGGTTTTGATGAGATCACTCACGGTGGTTTACCCATGGGGAGAACTACCTTAGTTAGTGGCACTTCTGGCACGGGAAAAACCCTGCTTGCCGTGCAGTTTCTCTACCATGGGATCAAGTATTTTGACTATCCGGGCCTGTTTGTTACTTTTGAAGAATCTCCCACCGATATCATTCAAAATGCCTATAGTTTTGGTTGGGATTTAGAAGAATTAATTGACCAGGGTAAGTTATTTATTCTCGATGCTTCTCCAGATCCGGAAGGTCAAGAGGTGGTGGGTAGTTTTGATCTTTCGGCCCTAATCGAGCGCATTCAATACGCAATTACCAAATATAAAGCAAAACTGGTATCAATTGACTCTGTAACTGCTGTTTTTCAGCAGTACGAAGCGGTGTCAGTGGTGCGGCGGGAAATTTTTCGGCTCGTGGCCCGGTTAAAATTATTAGGAGTGACTTCAATTATGACCACGGAACGTATCGAAGAATACGGAGCGGTGGCCCGTTTTGGTGTAGAGGAATTTGTCTCTGATAATGTGGTAATTATGCGGAACGTGCTAGAGGGAGAAAGGCGACGCAGAACGGCGGAAATCCTCAAATTACGGGGAACAACCCACATGAAGGGGGAATATCCCTTTACTATCACCAATGATGGCATTAATATCTTCCCCCTCGGTGCGATGCGTTTAACTCAGCGCTCCTCTAATGTCCGCATTTCTTCGGGAGTAAAAACCCTCGATGATATGTGTGGGGGCGGTTTTTTCAAGGATTCGATTATTTTGGCTACAGGAGCAACAGGTACGGGTAAAACTCTCTTAGTCAGTAAATTTCTGGAAGAAGGCTGTCGGCGCGGTGAGCGGGCGATTTTGTTCGCTTATGAAGAATCTCGCGCCCAATTGTCCCGAAATGCTTCTTCTTGGGGGATCGATTTTGAGGAGATGGAACGCAAGGGATTATTAAAATTATTGTGTTCTTACCCCGAATCGGCGGGATTAGAAGACCATTTACAGATGATTAAGTCGGAAATCTCGGAATTTAAACCCTCCCGTATTGCCATCGATTCTCTATCGGCGCTCGCGCGCGGGGTGACAAATAATGCTTTTCGGCAATTTGTGATCGGGGTGACAGGATACGCCAAACAGGAGGAAATTACGGGATTTTTCACCAATACCACCGACCAATTCATGGGAGCGCACTCGATCACCGAATCCCATATTTCTACGATTACCGACACGATTTTAATGTTGCAGTATGTGGAAATTCGCGGCGAAATGTCGCGAGCGATTAACGTCTTTAAGATGCGCGGTTCTTGGCACGATAAAGGGATTCGTGAATATACTATCAGTCAGGATGGGGCGGATATCAAGGATTCTTTCCGCAATTACGAGCGGATTATTAGTGGTTCTCCAACTAAAATTAGCGTCGATGAAAAGAGTGAATTATCGCGGATTGTTCGCAATGTGCGCGAAAAATTACAGGATGAATAATCGGGGGTTGACTGATGGAGATTATTTTGAAGAGCGATCGGGTAAAGTCGGTCTTAGGGAAAATAACCACCAGATCAATAAACCTAATATAATCCAGAGAACATCTTTAACCTGGCAAATTTTTAAAAACTGTGCTTTCTAGATTTTTTGTCCTCAATCCAGACTTTTGGGGGGTTCTACCCCCCAAACCCCCCGTTGGGGGCGTGGCGCCGCCCCCAAACCCCCCGCGCATTAGTTTTTCGGTGGGATGCTTACACGCAGTTGTTCATATATTTGTACTAATTTAAAAGTTACTGATAATACTAAATCTGGTTATTAAAGACTGATTATTTATTCCCCTTTTTGTTTTTTGCCTATCCTGATATGTTACCTATACTCAACGGATTTAGTATGATTGAGATTATTTTGAAGGGCGATCGGGTAAAGTTGGTCTTAGGGAAAATAACCACCAGATCAATAAACCTAATATAATCCAGAGAATATCTTTAACCCGGCGAATTACAGAAATCGCTAAACCTAATTCTAGACTCCCGGTTAAGGAAGCACCCAGCAGCACTAAAGAACCTTCTAAAGTACCGATATTAGCGGGAATAAAAAAGGTTCCAGCACGCACTAATTGAGCGACAGAATCAAATAACCAAGCATCGGCAAAACTGATCGGATGTTGGAGAAACTGCATTAAAACATAGATTTCTAAAACTCCGAGGGGCCAATTGAGAAAACCGACGATCAAGCCATTTCTAAATAGGGGCAGATTCCGGTAAAATTCCCCTAAACGATCATCGACACTGCGAAGATTTTCTAAAGGTTTAGCTAGGCGATCACCTAAAAAAGAATGACCTAATCGATTAACTATTCTGGAGGATAAACGGAATCGCTGAATCAAGAAAAATATCAGGATACAACTGGAGAATATAGCGAGACTTAATCCAGTAAAAGTTTTAAAAGAATTGGAGAATTTTGGGGAAGCTAGGAGCAGAAAAAAACCGATAATTGCAAAGAAGACAAGGGAAGCAGTATTTAATGTCTTGGTCAGAATAATCGAGGCACTGGTTTCTTTATAGCTAATCTGATAGTGAGTTTTTAACATCACTGCTTTAAAACCTTCTCCTCCCAAAGAAGCGAAGGGAGTCACGCGATTAAAGGCTGCCCCTACCATGTAAATTAATAATAGGCGAATTGTCCATCGAGGTTGGATAGGAATGCTTTTAAAAGTTAGTTGCCAAGTAAAAACATCGGTGAGGAATTCTAGGAAATAAAAAATAATTACTAATGTCATTCCCCACCAACCGACTAGGGTGATTTGTTGCCAAACTTCTTGCAGATTTGTTTTGCGTAAAATTACCCCTAGTAAAACAAAACCTAAACCCAGAAAGATAAATTTAAGATATTTCATAAGTAGTCGTGCAAAATTAATTTCTTGGTTAGGATAGGCAATAGGCAATAGGCAAGAAGTAGTTAGATAGGTGTAATTAATTTTGCTTAGGTACTTACTAAATCCTGTTTAAAAGGTCTAGGAGAGCGGGAAGTGGGGTAGTGGGGAGATGGGGAATTATGAATTATAACTGATAACTAATAACTGATAACTGATAACTGATAACTGATAACTGATAACTGATAACTGAAAAAGCTGATGACTAAAAATAATTCCAACGTTGAATAAATGGTAGCCAATGAGATTCGACTAATTCGATCGCTTTTGGTTCTGGGGGATAATTATTTTTTTTATATCCTTGCAGACTAGCGATATATTTCTCAAAGCGAGGCATAGATATTTTTAAGTCGGGAAGTTGCAGTTGATCGTAGATTTTCTCGATTTGTGCTAGGGGTTCTTTTTCTAAATCTTCAAAACGAATTTCTACAAAACTATCGGCGGGTAAATCGGCACTATCTCGCAGGAGAGAATTGATCATTGGGGGATAACTTTTTAGAATTACCTGCTCGATTTCATCTGTGGATAAATTATCGTAGGATTGCAGTGCTAGTTCTGGTAGGATGCGGGTAAAAAAGTGGCGGGTTGAAGGAAAAACTCGATAGGGATTGCGGTAGATATGAATAAATTTAGCATCGGGCCAGATAGCTCGCAATTTGGCAATGTGTGCCGCATAAACGTGGTTTTTGATTAGTAATTGTTTGCCTCTTTGATGGATGGAAACTTTTTTTAATAGATGAGTATGCCAACGCTGCCAAGTGGCGATTTCTTTCTCGCTGCAGCCCTGAAAAAAAACCCCTCGATCGAAATGGTACTGAAAACGTTGGGGAAAGTATAAACCATGGTAGTAGGAAAGGGGGATCATGCTGGCCAGGGCGATCGAGTCTTCTTGGGGTGAATCGGGAGTAACAGCGACGTTATCCACATGGCGATCGCTCGGTAGGGCCAATTCTAGCAGCGGTTGAAATAAGCGGACGATACCGAGGATATCCCAGGGTAATCCCACCGCTAGGGGCGAAATATAGCCAAATTGCTCCGATTGACCGAGTAAATTGTGCAGATGGGTCGTGCCGCTGCGCCAATAGCCGACAATAAAAATGGGTGCTTTTACCTGCACGCGGCGCTCATAAAACCCTGTCATCAAAATTCGTTCTAGGGTAGAAAAAGGCAGTCGCGCCAGGGTAACTGCCAGCGCCAGGGTTGCCGGGGCGAAATTGGGGCGATCGATGCCGCCATTAGTCAAAAATAAACGTAATAGGGTACTAAGGTTACTACCACAAAGGGGATGAAACAAACTGGACATATTAACTATTTTTTAGCGTTTTTTTGGCGGATAGCTTGGCTGGCCAAGGTTTTGCCGAATTCCCAAGCGGCCCCTAGGGCTGATTTATTCTAACAAATCGCAAAGCCTGAACCACTTGTTATCAAGCCATCTTTGCCCCTTTGTAATGGATAAAAGGATAAAGGATAAAAAGCCTAAACCTCTGAAAAGATTTAGAGCTATAGTTGGGAGAATTGACAAATTACTAACAGCTTGAAAGTCAGTTAAAGGTAAAGTATCTTCCTTAAAAATTACGTCTTTTACCCAGTGCAACTGATTTTCTATGTTCCAATGACCTCGAATTTTTCGAGCAAAAGTTTGAGCACTTTCTACCAAACTACTAATGTACTAGGCACAATTATAATACCCTTGTCCCCCTCTTTCACCATACCTTTCCACTTTAATATAACTTTTAATGTGTTCCCAAACATTATTAAAGGGATGATTTACATTAAAGACTGATGTTAGTATAGGACTGCATAATTGCCAGGATAATGATTAAAAGTACGACCCATAGCTGGTGTCTTTTTCCATAACTTTTCCGAAAATCCTTGACTTTCTTTAATTTTTCGATTAGCCTCTGCATAGTATAAAAAGATAAGGTGAACAAACTCATGTAAAATGAGTTTGTTCACCTTACTTTTTTTTATTCTTCGAGAATGAAACAGCCCTACCCTAGGGCTGTTTCATTCTCCCATCAGAATATCAAAAGTAAAAGCGATCACTATCAGGTAAAATGAGAAGTGACCGGCAACTTTTAAAATATATGTTGAGCTTAATAGAAAAACTGAAACA
>NZ_SFBV01000166.1:0-18232 GCF_007095585.1 Microcystis sp. M_OC_Ca_00000000_C217Col | reverse complement strand
TTTATATGGTAAATATTATGAGAACTTTTCTGACTTTTCTTCAGCTATTTATGAATGTCTGAATGATGCCCATCTGAAACATAAAAAAGAACTGGATTCCTTGCTGACTCTACGATTTCGGAAGTTTAATAAATCTCAGATTATGAACGTCTAAAGTATATAACGCTTAAGACGCTCAGGATGTTTTTCTACTTCTTCAATGGCGGCGAGCGTTTCTGTATTAGGAATTTGAACATCAAAGGGAAAACCTTGATGAAAATCGACATCAGATAAGGCTGGATGCTGGATTTTTTGTAGGAGAAGCTGTTGTTCTTCGTCAGTTAAGGAAAGGATAATTTGAGCAAGGGAATCAATTAGTTTAGTATTGATTGCAGCAGCAGCTTGACTCATGGTTAAACAAATAATTGGGAGTTAATTAATTATTTTAATCTAGTTTAGCGCGAGTTAGCACCCCCTAGCGATCGCCTCTTATTCCAGAAAACGGGTTTTTTAAAGAAACCCGTTTTCTCAGTTGATGAAATAAGCTAAAATCAAATCAACTCGTTGCCCTCGCCTTATGTTTTCTATCCAAACTACCTACACTCAAGCTCAAGAAAATTTAGCGAGCCTTCTGGATCGACTGGAAAGCGAGAATAGTATGGCGATTATTACTCGCCCTGGTCATAAAGATATGGCACTATTAAGCGCAGAGGAATTAACTGGCTTATTAGAAACCGTTTATCTTTTGCGATCGCCTGCGAATGCTCGAAAGTTATTGGCAGCACTGGAACGTTCAATGGAGAGGGACGTTAAAACAATACCGGGACAGACAGTTACAGAACTTTGTCAGGAGTTAGGAATTGAACGCCAAGAGTAGGGCAATTGTCTTTGACAGTCAATTTCGAGAAGATTTAAGATGGTGGTACAAAACAGATAAAAAAATCGCCTTTCGCCTACTCGATCTCGTAGAATCTGTCACCGCCGATCCCTTTACTGGAATAGGCAAACCAGAACCCATAAAGTATCTTGAAGCTAATACTTGGTCACGCCGAATTACCACAGAACACCGTCTAGTCTATCGAGTCAAAGATGACCGCATTGAGTTTTTAGCAGCACGATATCACTATACTTAAACAGCTTATGTATTCCAGAAAACGGGTTTCTCAAAGAAACCCGTTTTCTATGGCATTCATCTTGCTTAATTGATAACAGTTTTTAACTTTTCCAAGACAGAATTGTTTAACGTAATTTTTCCCATTCTTCTCTACTAATATTTGCTTGTTGTAAAATTTTAGCCAGCAAGCTTTTACTGATATCTCCTTGGTGTGGATTAGGAATCCAGATTTTTAATTTTCCCTGCACCATATATTGATGATTTCCTCCTACCAAAGGACCAGAAAATCCCAGCTTTCTCAACTGGCGAATTAACTCTTTCCTTTTGATGGGGGCAAAAGGTGGCATCAGGCGATTTTTTGTTGAGGGGTTAGATTGATACCGTCAATAATCGGTAACTGATGCTGTAAGCGTAGTCCTAAAATAACCCAGCCTTCCAAAACTTCCTGTAACTGTTCCTTAGTAGCTTCGAGAGTTGTCCCATTAGCATATACTCCCTCAAATCCCGGAATTTCTCCATAAAAAGTACCGTCTTCTAGAACTTCATAAGTTGCCAGTTCCATTGCTTGTTTTAGATATTTTGTTAGCATCATTGACAGGAATAAAGCTCAGTGATTGTCTCGAAGATTGTCGATTTGATGATCAGTTGTTTTGAACTTGGCGATAATTTTGCCCTGTTTCTCAGCTTACCAGAAAACGGGTTTCTCAAAGAAACCCGTTTTCTTCCGTTTTCTCAGTTCCAATGGCGCTTAAGTGCCGCTCCCGCCCCCAGTAAGCCTAAAGCCAGCAAACCCAGGCCAGAACTTGATTCAGGAACAGGAACAGTCTGGGCAAAGCGAACTTCAGAGAGACCAATAAGCCCTGGTGCTGTCCAACCAACGAACCAATTGTTTGCTACATCAATTCTAGCATATTGGGCTTGAATTAAAGGAAAGGAAAAGATTGTCGCTGGTATGTTAGTTGCCGTACCTTCAGGTAGTGTTAGGGTTCCTGATACATAAACTGGACTGCTAAAGTCGGAGTTATTGGAGAGAATTAGTGTGAAATCCTTGATTCCGCGATCAGTAGCTGTGGTATTAAAAGCGTTGTAATTCCACAAAGCCAAGGTATCTAAGAACACAGAACTGCCAAAATCAAAATCAAGATTGACATCAGCAGGAGTCGTCCCGATTTCTAAACGTACTCCCCAGAAATTAGAAAAATCCATACCTGCGACGTGCTGTTGCTGCAAAGCGTTTCCAGGTCCAGTCAACCCATTGCCGTTGGCAGTGTTGACTAAGGCTCCAACGTTGGGAGTAGCAGAGCCTGCATTAAGCGTTAAGGTTGGAGTCGGATTGTAGATGATCGGCAGCGCTTGGACGGGGAGGATAGTCAGTCCAGCGATCGCGCTAACTGTGCCAGCGAAGACAACACCAGCCAGAGAGAGAGATTTGAAGTTAGTTGTAAAATTCATGGGCAATTTTGGGCAAATTCCACCAGCATTTTACTCCCCCCCCGATTTTGTCAAATATCGCTTTTTTATCGATTGCTATAGAGTTTTATCTCCAGAAAACGGGTTTCTCAAAGAAACCCGTTTTCTCAGTGCGATCGCTGGTGGAAGATCGGGTTTGGGATATTTGTAATGTTTGATACAAAGCTCTGGATTATCTGTTCTTAAGATGAAGGCTGGTGTTGCTAATTGATCGGAAAAGAGGCCGGCGCAAGCAGATAAAAACCGCAGAGAAGCTTGTGCCGTGGGATCAAAATTATTAAGCGGAGAATAGCCTCTGACCGGAATTCAACATCAAAATCAGTAGGAAACTTGTCATCGCCTAAGTAAAGTAACCCTTTATCCACGACACAACACAATAGGAAAAATACTTATGAGTTATGGAACGCGTGTTCAAGCTATCTCTCAAGTAACGGATCGTAAACCCCTACCTAGCAAAATTCCTCAACGTTTAGAGGCCCTCTGGGCAACCGATGTGTTTACCCTGAGCAAAATGCAGGCCAGTCTTCCCAAAGACGTATTCAAATCGGTCAAAAACACGATTTTAACCGGGGGAAAATTAGACGTTTCCATCGCCAGTGCGGTAGCGGCAGCGATGAAAGATTGGGCCACGTCCAAAGGGGCGCTGTACTATGCTCACGTCTTCTATCCGATGACTAACGCCACCGCCGAAAAACACGATGGTTTTATCTCCGTGCAGAGCGACGGTTCGGTGATCACGGAATTTACGGGCAAAGTCTTAGTACAGGGAGAACCGGACGGGTCTTCCTTTCCTAACGGCGGACTTCGCTCCACCTTTGAAGCGCGGGGTTACACCGCTTGGGATGTCACCAGTCCCGCCTACGTTATGGAGACGGATAATGGTGTCACCCTCTGTATCCCCACGGTTTTTATCTCTTGGACAGGAGAGGCCCTCGACAAAAAAACGCCCCTTTTACGTTCGATTTCATCGATGAGTAAAGCCGCCACCAGGGTGCTTAAACTATTAGGACATACGGAAGTCGCCCCCGTTAACTCCAGCTGCGGCGCTGAACAGGAATATTTCCTAGTCGATGCTCATTTTGCCCATAGTCGCCCCGATTTACTGCTCACCGGTCGCACCCTATTTGGTAAACCCGCCGCTAAGGGTCAACAGTTCGACGATCATTATTTTGGTGCGATTCCCGAACGGGTTCAGGTGTTTATGCAGGAAGTGGAGGAAAGAATGTATCGCCTCGGCATTCCGGCCAAAACCCGCCATAATGAAGTCGCTCCCGGACAGTTCGAGATTGCCCCCTTTTTCGAGGCTGCTAACGTGGCCAGTGACCATCAGCAGTTAATTATGACTTTGCTGAAAAGTACGGCTAAAAAACACGGTTTTGTTTGCCTACTGCATGAAAAACCCTTTGCGGGAATTAATGGTTCGGGAAAACACGTTAACTGGTCGGTAGGCAACGCTACCCAGGGCAATTTGTTAGATCCGGGCGATACTCCCCACGCTAATATGCAGTTTTTGTTATTCTGTGGGGCGGTGATTCGTGGCGTTCACAAGTACGGGCCGCTTTTACGCGCAGTGGTGGCTACCGCCAGCAATGATCACCGTTTGGGGGCAAATGAAGCTCCCCCCGCCATTATTTCGGTATATTTGGGCAGCCAGTTAGAAAAGGTATTCGACCAAATTAGCCAAGGCCGAATTGAGGGTTCTGATGCCCCGGGGTTGATGGATCTCGGTGTCGATACCCTGCCGGTATTCCCCAAAGATCCTGGTGATCGCAATCGTACCTCTCCTTTTGCTTTTACGGGCAATCGCTTTGAATTCCGCGCCGTGGGTTCTAATCAGTCAGTTTCCGGGCCGCTGGTGGCGATGAACACGATTCTAGCCGATTCCCTGACTTGGGTGGCGGATAACTTAGAAAGCCGGATGAAAGCAGGGGAAGACCTCAAGACTGCTGCCCAGGGTGTTCTCAAGGAGATCATGGACAAACACAGAAATGTGATCTTCGGAGGTAACGGATATTCCCCGGAATGGCACAAAATGGCGGTAGAAGAGCGCGGTTTGGCTAATCTCCGCACCACCGCCGATGCTTTACCCGTGCTGAAGGCTGATTATATCGAAGAACTGTTTGCCCGCATGGGTGTGCTTACCCCCGTTGAACTGGAAAGTCGTTTCGATGTCTATGCGGAACAGTATTTGCTGGCCATCGAGGTGGAGGCGAAACTGGTGGTGAGTATGGCTAAAACGATTATTTATCCCGCTGCCGTTCGCTACTTGTCGGAATTGTCTTTGGCGATCGCTAATGCGGCGGCGATCGGCATCGAGATGGATAAGGAAAGGGCCCAAACCGTCTCGAATTTAATTAAATTACTGATGGATGGCGTTAGCAAACTGAGTGAGGCCATGGCTAAAGACGATTTTGACTCGATCGAGGAACATATGCAGTATTCCGCTCAAACGATCCGTCCCTTGATGGATAAGGTGCGCGAATATGCTGACACACTGGAAGGGGAAGTGGCCGACAATTTCTGGCCGCTGCCTACCTATCAAGAAATGTTGTTTGTTAAATAACATGACGGCAAGGAGGGGGTGAATAGCTGGAAAAATGATTGGCCACCCCCTTCTTTTTAGCTGTTATCGAAACAACCCTGGGTGCATCTCATTTTTGCCCTCTCAAAAATTAATTATGCAAGAACTCTATAGTAGGGTTGATTCATGAATCAACCCTACCCAAACCCTAGAGCGCATTAGTTTTTCGGTGGGATGCTTACAGGCAGCTGCTGATATATCTGTAATAATTTAAGGGTCACTGATAATTGCTGATTGTCGGTATTTCTGCAAATGTGAGATGCACCCAACAACCCTTGTCTAAAACCTCGCCTTCTAGTCAGATTCTTCCCTCCTGCCTCCTGCCTTCGTTAGCTCTGGTAGTTTTAAGTTATGTTAAGAAAAGTAAATACAAACGTAAAACTACTATGGTATTAACTCCGACAATTGGCGAAAAATCCTATAATCGTCAGGATTGGCAAAAAGGCTATCAATCCCAACCTAACGAGTACGATTACGAGGTAGAAGACATCGAGGGGCAAATTCCCCCCGATTTACAGGGTACAGTCTTTAAAAACGGCCCCGGTTTACTCGATATCGCTGGCACTGCGATCGCTCATCCCTTTGATGGGGATGGTATGATCAGCGCGATTAGCTTCAACCATGGCCGCGTACATTATCGTAATCGTTTTGTGAAAACTGAGGGTTATCTCAAGGAAAAGGAAGCGGGAAAACCCCTTTATCGCGGTGTTTTCGGCACGAAAAAACCGGGGGGAATTTTCGGCAATGCTTTTGATTTGCGTCTGAAAAATATTGCTAATACTAATGTTATCTACTGGGGTGATAAATTACTGGCACTTTGGGAAGCGGCCGAACCCCATCGCCTCGATTCTAAAACCCTTGATACTATTGGTTTAGACTATCTCGATGGTATCTTAGAAAAAGGCGATGCTTTTGCCGCTCATCCTCGCATCGATCCCGCTTGTATTTTCGATAATCATCAACCTTGTCTGGTAAATTTTGCTATCAAAACGGGTTTGTCTAGTTCAATTACTCTCTACGAAATTAGTCCCACGGGTAAGTTATTACGTCGTCATACCCAGAGTATACCGGGCTTTTGTTTTATCCACGATTTTGTTATTACTCCCCACTACGCTATCTTTTTCCAAAACCCGGTTGGTTATAATCCTTTTCCCTTTCTTTTTGGGTTAAAAGGTGCGGGAGAATGCGTCATCAATCAACCAGATAAGTTAACTAGGATTATTATTATCCCCCGGGATGCTAACAAAGGAGAAGTGAAAGTTTTAGAAACTCCATCGGGTTTTGTCTTCCATCATAGCAATGCTTTTGAACAAGGGGAGAAAATTTATATTGATTCTATTTGTTATCAATCCTTACCACAACTGGATTCAAATAGCAGTTTTCAATCGGTAGATTTTGATAGTTTAGCACCCGGACATCTGTGGCGATTTACACTAAATTTATCAGAAAATACCGTTACAAGAGAATGTATTCTAGAGCATTGTTGTGAATTTCCCAGCATTCATCCTGCAAAAGTTGGTCGAGATTACCGTTATTTATACATCGCTGCCGCTCATCATGCCACCGGTAATGCTCCTTTGCAAGCAATCCTAAAACTGGACCTATTAACGGGAGAAAAACAGTTACATTCTTTTGCTCCCCGGGGATTTGCGGGTGAACCAATTTTTGTGCCTAAACCCGATGGAATTGCTGAAGATGATGGTTGGTTATTGGTAGTCACCTACGATGCGGCCAATCATCGATCGAATGTGGTAATCTTAGATGCTAAAGATATCACTAATTCCCTAGGGGTTATCCATCTTAAACATCATATTCCCTACGGGTTACACGGTAGTTGGGCCAGACAATGTTTTTAAGTTAATTGTCTAGGGGTGGATTGAAAACCCACCTTGACTAAACTTTACTCTTGAGAGCCTTCTTGTAATAGCCAAAAACCAGCGAAGGATTGCGATTCAGGGTTAGATTGAACGGCTAAAAAATGCAGATTATTGGCTTTTTGTTTAGCTTCTTCAAAGTTTTTGGCTTCGTTTAAAGTCTTGGCATTAGTGACATTGACGAGAATCCAGCTATCACTAGCACCCGTTTCTAAACGTAGCACGGGACGGGAACCAGTTTCTAACTTTAAATAGGCCATTTCTAACCCTGACATCCAACCAGCTAGGGGTAAAGCGCGGGGGGAAAAAATAACTAAACCGGGGATTTTTAGATTCTTATCTAATCCCATCCCTAGTATAGGCAAATTTTCTCCGAAGCTAATATCCCAATCTTTTAGATCATGAAAAGAAGACAATTCTAGCGTAACAAAAGCCCATTTATCTGCCTTATCTCCCCGGACAGCATCGGGAAGGGGAACAGCATTTAAAGGGGGATAATTCACGGAAGCAGTTTTAGTTAAATTTTGATCATAACCAACTTCTTGAGGATAGAAATTAACCATTCTTTCTTCTATCCATCTCGTTAAAGCATGAGTGCGACGACTAGGGGAAGCGGGAATACCGATATCCTCGCAAGCTTTGCTAATCATGTTATTCATCTGACGACGGAAAAAACGAATTTTTTTGGGAGTTACTCCCGCTGCCTTGATAGCTGCAGTAATTGCCTCTCCTAACCATTGGGAATTAACCATCGTATTAGGACAATAACTGGCATATTTAAATATTGTATCGGAGGGGCGATCGATTGTTGCCGGAGTTTCACAGATTAATAATTCCCATCTTTTTTTATTATTTTCATCCACCACCGGCCGCGAATAAAAATCAAGTTCCCAAATAGTCATATTTTTTTCAGTTATCAGTTATCAGTTATCAGTTATCAGTGAGGGGTTAGGGTGTTGGGGTTTTAGGGTGGTCACTGCGTGCGTTGTGTGATAATTTTTGCTTATGGAATCGTGAAATGTTTACTGGGAAAGACTTTTAGGACTATTTTGCGGATATTCTATCAGTATAGACCTAGTTTCCACACAGAAACCAGAAGAGCCGGGTAGGGTCGTTTCATTCTATCAAATGTCATTCTCTCAAATTTTTATCTGGCAACGTTTTTAGTCGATGCTTACCTCATAAGCGATTAAAGGTAGCAAAAAAAGAATTAGATTCGGAGAATGAATCAGTCCTACGCGTTGCGGGGGGTGTTGGGGTTTTAGTTGAAATTCCCCCATCTCCCCACTTCCCCACTTCCCCACTTCATAATTCATAACGAAGTGGTCTCCCTATCCCCTATTCCCGACAACAGTACGAACGCGGTAGATAGGACGTTTTTGGGATTCATGGTAAGTTCGCATCAAAATTTCTGCCAAAAGACCAAAACAGAGTAATTGTACCCCAGTTAAAAAGAATAACACGGCCAAGATTAACAAAGGTCGATCGCCGATTTCTTGTCCGAAACCGAGTTTGAGAATAGTCAGATAAGTACCTAAAATAATCCCCACTACCATCGATAACAGTCCGTAGAATCCAAAAATGTGCATCGGACGGGTGAGGAACTTTTTCATAAAAAAGACAGTAAATAAGTCCATAATCACGCGAATTGTGCGACCTAAACCATATTTACTCTGTCCGAACCTTCTAGGGTGGTGATTAACGGGAATTTCGGTTATTTTTGCCCCTTCAATAAAAGCTAATGCGGGTAAAAAGCGATGTAATTCCCCGTAAAGATTCATATCGGCGACTAATTCGGCTCGATAGGCTTTCAAAGAACAACCGTAGTCGTGTAATTTGACCCCTGTTACCTTGCCAATCAGCCAATTAGCTATTTTTGAGGGTAAAAGCCGTTTTACCTTGTCATCTTGGCGATTTTTGCGCCAGCCACTCACGAGGTCATAACCTTCCTCCAATTTGGCCAATAATAGGGGTATATCATTGGGATCGTTCTGTAAATCGCCGTCGAGGGTAATGATGACCTGTCCCGTGGCATAATTAAATCCGGCAGCCATGGCGGGGGTTTGTCCGTAGTTGCGTCGCAATATTACCGCCTTGAGATCATCGCGATTTTTGGCTAAATTAGTTAAAACCTCGGTAGAACCGTCCTTAGAACCGTCGTCAACACAGATAATCTCGTAGTTAATTTGATAAGAACGCAAAATCGAGGCGATACTCTCCACGAGATGGGGAATACTGTCCACTTCGTTATATATGGGAACCACTACCGATAAAGTCTGGATAGCAGCCTGCGGGTTGGGTTCGTTGACACTGATGGACGGTGTAATCGGGGACATATTTGACTGACGCGGGGACGTTTTGGGGCGATTGTATCACAATTCAGTTATCAGTTATCAGTTATCAGTTATCAGTTATCAGTTATCAGTCATCAGTTATCAGTTATCAGTCATCAGTTCACTGATTACTGTTTACTGTTTACTGTTCACTGTCCACTGTTCCCTGAAAATACCCCCCACTTCCCACTTCCCCACTTCCCCACTTCCCACACCCCACACCCCACACCCCACACCCTACACCCCTTATCCCTGTTCACTGCTCCCTGTTCCCTGTTCCCTGTTCTCTGTTTCCTTTTTGGCTAAAATTGCCTGACGAAAACCTAAAACGACAAGAATATTGGAGAGGGTGAGGAAAAGTTCGGCGCTGCCGTGTAACCAATCGACGTTGGCTAATTCTTTACCATAGTGGATTTTGGCGTAGATACCGGCAGGAATGGTGATAAAAACGAAGATTAACAGCACATAAAAGCCAATTAAGGCTAAACGGGGCATTTTTCCTGAACGAGTGATCAACCAAAGAAACCCCAGATAGGGAAACAGGGAAATGGCAAATAAACTCTCTTTATTCATTGTTAACGCTAATTTTACTGGAACGCCACAGCCACCAACCGGCAGCACAGAGGGTAAAATTTCCTAAGACAGTCATGGCTGCCTGTAGGGTGACTAACCAGGATAAGGCACTGATATTATCAAAAAAATGCCATGTACAGGCACACATGGCCCCAATTAAAGCGGGTAACATTCCCCAAGATAACATTCGCCACGATCGATCGCTACTGATTTCGCCATAGGTCCACACTAACCAGATCGCCGCTATCCATTCTACGACACTCGATACATGAACTATCCACGTCGGTATTGATAAAGCATTCATTTTTTTACAGTTATCAGTTATCAGTTATCAGTGGGTAAGTTATCAGTTATCAGTTATCAGTTATCAGATTTGAGTTCTTATCTCGTTCCTAGGTTCTACCTGGGAACCCTTTATTCAGGTTCTACCTGAAGGATATTTTAATAAAGAGCCTTAAATATTGTGTGTCAAGACAGAGCCTTGGCACAAGCAAAATTTTCTAGCCATTTAATTACCTGTTGACCTAAGCTAACATTGTTTAATCGATCGATCTCGCGAATGCCGGTGGGACTGGTGACATTAACTTCCGTCAGATAGCCACCAATCACATCTAATCCGACAAAATATAGGCCATCTTCTCGTAATTTTGGGGCTAAAGTGGCACAGATTTCTAATTCTTGATCGGTGATTTCTGTTTTTGCCACTCGTCCACCCACCGCCATATTACCGCGAAATTCCGAACCGGTGGGAATGCGATTAACTGCCCCGATGGGTTCACCATTGAGGACAATAATGCGTTTATCTCCTTCTTTGGCAGCTGGTAAATAATCTTGGATCATTACCGGTTCTTGTCCCCATTTTGTGCTAATTTCAATCATTGAATTGAGATTGCGATCTTCGGGACTAAGAAATAAAATTCCCTCCCCTGCTTTACCCCCCAAAGGTTTCATAACTGCCGCCCCTTTTTGGTTGACAAATTCCCTAATTGTCGCTTTATCTTGGGAAACAATTGTAGCAGGCATTACCTGAGCAAAGTGAATAGTATATAACTTTTCATTGGCATGGCGTAAACCCCTAGTTGAGTTAATTACTTGGGTTTTTTGGGGGTCGATCAAGTCTAATAAATAGGTGGCATAAAGATAGGCAATCGTCACGGGTGGATCTTTTCGCATCCAGACAAAATCGAAGTTTTCTAGACAGGTAAAAACTGTTTCTTGTCTTTGATACCATTGAGATACAGCCTCCCAATGATTATCTTTTAACTCCACAGGAACCAGTTCAATTTTAGTTAGTTTTGCCCAAGCTTTTCCCGCAATCGCACTGAGATCCGTGATGGAAGTCATCCAGACTTCATGGCCTAATAATTGGGACGCTTCCATGATAGCTACACTGGTATCATGGCCCGGATCTAAATACTCGATCGGATCGATAATAAAGGCTAGTTTCATTAATAGTTTTTATCCTTAATTCTGCAACAGGGGAGCTAAACCACCACTTCTCTCTAAAGCATAGATGTCATCGCAGCCCCCGATGTGTTGATCGTTTATAAAAATTTGTGGTACGCTTGTACGACCATTGGCTCGATCGGACATTTTGGCTCGCGCTTGTTCATCACCATCGATACAATATTCGGTAAACTCCACTCCTTTTTTCTTGAGTAATGCTTTAGCGCGGATACAGAAAGGACAGGAACTCCAAGTATAGATCTCAACTTTAGCGGCCATAAAATTTATCTGTTTTCTTTACAGTTCTTAATTTTAGCCGATAACCGAGCAGTGATCTTCCTTCAAGTCAGAAAACGCCAATTAGGGCGATTCCACTGATATATTGCTTGTATTTGCCATTCTTCACCGTTTTGAAAGCGAATACGGCAACTAACAGGGTGGGAGTCATCCTCACTTTCATTTACGGCGTTGTCAGATCAGAAGAGGAAAGATGCCATGCAATCCTTGCTATCAAAGTAATTTCAGTTCCGGTGCTGATTCGGATCATTTTTCCATTTGACAACGCCTATTGTAGGGCTAATTCATGAATTAGCCCTACACCTATTACCTCCCAGGGAAACCAGTCGCAATTATCGGGAGCGTCTGCGGGAATCCATTCCCATGAAAGTGCTAAAAAAGCTGATTTCAAAGGGTGACGATCCACGATAATCTAAGTATTGGGGAAATCATACCGTAAAATCACTGATCTATGACACCACGCTCGCTCACCGTTTTACTGCTTTCTGTTCTCTTCTGGCTGTCTAGCTGGCTTATCATCCCTACTGCTCAAGCTTTGACCCCAATTCAACTATTAGATGTATCTTACAAAGACTGTCCCCCCGAATTAGCCGAGGGGAGTGTCACCAGTGGGGGAACCAGTTTTCCGGCTAATTGTTTTTTAATCACCGGCAAAGCTAAAAATAATTCTGGAAAAACCGTCTATGATGCCGATGTTTTTGGTCGGATTTACGATGCTAACGGGGAACCAGCTTTACAAAATCGTAGCCGAGTCGGGGCAATTCCCGAAGTGCCACCGGGGATTAGTGATTTCGAGATCAGAATTTCTGTTTCTACCAATCAACCAACCCCCCTGCGACTGGAAAAATTCAAAGCTTCCGGTTTTACCAGTAGTGTGGATCCGCGGATTTAGAAACCGCTACTGACCAGACTGGTGGCCCCTGTGGCTACGACACTCTGAACAACGTTGAGCAGCAGGAATGCGAGAATCGGGGACAAGTCCATCCCGCCTAGGGGTGGGATAATCGAGCGAAAAAGGTTTAAATAGGGATCGGTAATCGGACTGAGAAAAGACATAATCTGATAGGCCCAACCAGCATTTTGGAACCAAGTCAGTAAAACCCTAACAATTAGGATTACCGAGTAAATTTGCAGGAAATTGTTGATTATCGTCAAAATAAACCCTATATCGCTCATAAATAAATATTCCCTCAAGAGGGCGTGATGGTTAGTTTAGCTTTGATCTTACCAAAAAAATCGTCTTAAGTTACTCTCGCCGTCCTATCTTAGTGGTTTTGACCAGCTATCGCTATTCCTTCTGGTTGACGGACACCGGGTAAGAAAACTGAATACAGCAGTTATCTTAATGGTGAGGTACGAAGTTTTCCTTTTGGGGAGACTCGGATTGTTCAAGTAGTTTTTCCATAGCTAACTGACGGTCCGGATGGGAGGACAGATAAAAACGATTGCATGGTATGATAAAGGTTTTGGAACTATTGTTTTAGGTCAAGATCATGGCGAAACGAATGCAGGTTATCCTCAATCAAAAAGTCAGCAAATTGGGTGAAAATGGCGATGTGGTGGAAGTGGCACCCGGTTATGCGCGCAATTACCTTATCCCCCAAGGGGTGGCCGTTTTAGCCACCAAGGGTGCGATTAAACAGGCAGAATTTAGGAAAGAAAAAGAGCGTCAACGTCTCCTTGCCGAAAAACAAGAAGCGGAAACCAGAAAAACTGCGATCGAAAAACTCAGTCCCTACACCATCCCTAAACAGGTGGGTGAAAACGAGGCCATTTTCGGTACTGTCACCAGTCAAGATGTGGCTACGGTTATTCTAGAAAATGCTAAATTAGAAATCGATCGCCGTGGTATTACCGTCCCCGATATCGGTCAATTGGGAGTCTATAAAGTACAAGTCAAACTCCATCCCGAAGTTAGTGCCGATATCGAAATTAAAGTAATCGCACAATAACAATTATCGGGGCATAGTTATCAGTAATCAGTGAAAATTTATCAGAGCGATTAACTAGCTAATGGCTGCTAGCTAATAACCATTAAAATATCAACAATTATGACTCATTCCACGGACATAAAAACCCTAGCACGATGGATGGCGGCGGATTTTAGTAATCAAGAACAAGCTTTTGCTAATCCGCCTTTTTTTGCCCATATTCGCGTGTGTATGCGTCCTTTGCCCGATGAATTACTGAAGGGAACCAGTTTATTTTTAGAGCAGGCCTACGATTTTATGCTCAATACTCCCTATCGTTTGCGAGTATTTAAATTATCGGTAGTCGATGACCATATTGAACTAGAAAACTTTAAAGTTAAAGAGGAAGCTAACTTTTTTGGTGCTTCTAGAGAACCCCAACGTCTCAAAAATCTCAGCTTAGACCTATTAGAACCGATGCCGGGTTGTGATATGAATGTAACTTGGACAGGTAACAGTTTTAAAGGGGTGGTGAAACCGGGGAAACAATGTTTAATCTTTCGCAAAGATAGAATGACTTATTTGGATAATAGTTTTGAAATTAGTGAACAGGGATTAATTAGCGTTGATCGCGGTTTAGATCCCGAAACCGATCAATTAGTCTGGGGTTCGATCGCCGGTCCCTTTGAGTTTGTGCGTCGCAGTAGTTTTGCTGAGGAAGTGTGAGAAAAATTCTCGGTTTTTAGCTATGAAAATCGCCACATGGAATGTCAACTCGATTCGCAGCCGACAAGAGCAGGTAATTAATTGGTTACAACTCAATCCCGTTGAGGTTTTGTGCTTGCAAGAAACTAAGGTAATCGATCGAGATTTTCCCAGAGAAGCTTTTGAATCTTTGGGTTATCATCTCTATATTTCTGGACAAAAATCCTATAATGGTGTAGCGATTTTTAGCCGAAAACCGATGGACGATATCACTGTGGGATTTAGTCCAATTATCGGCGAAAATTTAACGGGAGAACTAGACGAACAAAAACGTTTAATTACTGGAGTAATCGGCGATATTCGGATTATTAATCTCTACGTTCCTAACGGTTCTTCCCTAGATAGTGACAAGTATATTTATAAGCTTAAATGGTTAGAAACTCTTAGGAAATATCTAGATAAAATAATTAATTCTCAACCCCAAGAATTATGTATCTGTGGTGATTTTAATATTGCCTTAGAAGATAAAGATATTTATGATCCCAAGGGCAAAGAAAATCATATTATGTCTTCAGCTAAAGAAAGAGAAGCTTTAGAAAAGGTCTTAGAAATTGGTTTACAAGATGCCTTTAGAAAATTCACCTCGGCAGCAGGACATTATAGTTGGTGGGATTATCGCAGCGGTGGTTTTGCTCGTAACCGAGGTTGGCGAATCGATCATCTTTATTTAACTCCTCAGCTATACGAAAAAGCCGTTAATTGTCTGATCGATCGAGAACCCAGAAAACAAGAAAAACCTAGCGATCATACCCCTGTTATTCTAGAAATATCAAGCAAAAATAGCTAAAGGATCAACCTAGACTTTGCACAGCCAGAATTTTGCTCTCTTAGCTTCCCTAACCGGGGACTTTCACCTTGAGGATTTATTCGGTAACGAGAAAATGCTATGATTCGGGTTGAATTTACCAAGTTTATTAAATTATGCGTTCTCCCCAATTAATTGTTCTATTGCTCGGTTTATCCTTTCTCCCCAGCATCTCCCCCGCTTTTGTCCATGCTAGTCCCTCGATAGTGCCAGTGAAACAATCGAGTAATCGCGATGGGGGACAAAAAATCAGTGAAGCGGAAATTAAAGCAATGATTCAAGACATTGAAACCGCTATTAAAGATAAAAATATCGCCCTAATCCTCAAACACTATGCCCCGTTTATTTCCTCGCAATTGACCATTAAAACCGATGCTAGTACCGAAATTTTTGAGTTAGATGGCATCACGGAACATAAAATATTTTTAGAGGAATCCTACAAAAATATCAAAAGTATAGAGGTTCTTTCTGAGAATTGGGACGTGGATATTCTTGCTAATGACGAGATGGCGATTATCACTCGCGAGCGGGTAGTCAATATTACCAACACCGAGGGTGATAACTATATAGTGGCATCGGAAGCAGTGGCTAAAGTCGCTCCCATCGACGGCAAATTGAGGATATTTTCCATTCAAGAAACCGCCGAAGTGGGACGCAGACCAAAAAAATAATTAACTTCTCCGGTTGGGACTGGACCAACCCGACTCCCGCCGTCTTCGTCCCTCGATAAAACCGTCATCGTAGTCTCTGGAATTGCGCGGATTATCATAGCGGGCAAAGTTAAAACCGTCCTCTAGTCCGCGCTGAAATTCTTGCTCTGGTGGCACAAATCGATAACGTTGTCTATTATCCTGTACCGCTCGGTTGATTAACAACGCCCCCGCTCCAATACCAACGGCCTCACCAAAGGTTAAAGACCTAGCATAATTGATGTTAATTGTCAAGAAAGTTGTTGTTAAAATTAAGGCTTTTCCCCAATGTTGACCCATAAAATCCTCCTTCAAAAAATCAGGTTGACAACAAAACCAGTACAGATAGAGAGTTTCTCATAAAATCGACCACTGAATCCCTAAAATGAAAACTTTGTACCTCACCATTACGATAAGTGAGATCAAGAAGTTTTAGAAGAATGGGAGTGAAAGCGAATCCCCAAGAAGACATCGTAGAGGAAACTCCAGAAATTCTTACCTTGCAGTAAACCCAGAGACTGTTCACAGTCTTTTGCGTCTAAAAGCGGTTTAGTGGCATAGTATGCCGGTTGGTATTTGTACCAGGGAATCGACGGCCAAAGATGATGCACGAGATGATAATTCTGCCCTAAAATCAGCAGATTTAAGAGGGGACTGGGGTAAACTCGGGCATTTTTCCAACGATTACGCTCTTGGAAAGGACGATGGGGAAGATAATCAAAAAATAAACCGAGGGCAATTCCCACCACTAAAGCGGGAACAAACCAAAAATTCATCACATAGCCAATAAAACCGAATTGACAGGCGACGATGACTATGGTAGCCACAAAAAGACGACTGAGGAACCATTCCAGCAGTTCGTATTTTCGCCAGAGTTGCCGCTTAAAAAAGAAGATTTCATGATAAAAAAATCTGGCCGCAATCATCCACAAAGGTCCACCAGTGGAGACAAAATGATCCGGATCATTTTCGGGATCGTTAACGTGAGCATGGTGCTGTAAATGGACTCTAGTGAAGACCGGAAAGGCAAAACCGAGCATTAAAGCACTACCATGACCTAAAATAGCATTAAATACCCGATTCCTATGGGCAGAATTATGAGAGGCATCGTGGATAACTGTCCCCGATAAATGTAAAGCGAGGACATTAGCACTAAAACAAATCCAGTCCGGCCAGGACCATAGCCAATAGCCACAGGTAGATAGGGTTATTAGGCTCAAGGCACTGAAAAACATGGTAACGTTTGGGTTGAAGCCCCCCGGTGCTTTTAAATACTCTTTGGGGACTGTCAGCAACATCTCGGCCGACTGCATTATGGGTGTTGCTCCTTATTGTGTTCGCTTTACTGGCGTAAATTATCATACTACGCCTTTTTCATAAAGTTTTGTAACATTATCTTAATTAATCTAAAGCTATGAAGAAAGTAAGGATTTGTTATATGGTCTTCCCCCTCAGTCCCCGAAGGAAAAACGAGGCTACAAGAGAAAATCACGGGCGCTTAACGCCAGTTTCGCACTTAAATGATTAAAAAATTCGGCCAGAGACTCGGCTTGAGAGGGAGCGATCGCCTGTTTCCCCAGCATCACCGATTCTACTCTATCCCGATCGCCGAAAATATCGACAAGACACTCCCTATCGATATCGAATTCATGCAGTAAAGATTCTAACGTAGCGGTAGGATTTGTTCGGGCGATCGGATAATATTTCCGCTCGTATTCTTCCACCAATAACACCAATAAATCGAATAATAGTCCTTCGTCATTGCTTAACTCCCGTGACATCATCCCTTCAATTATGCTTAAAAATCGCTCATATTCTTGGGAGTTATTAATCGGTTTCGGTTGATACTGCAAGAGTAAATCACCATAGGTTAATGGATTAGAAGTAGGGATCATTTTTCCAGTTCTCCTTATTGTATTCAGCGTGACTTAGAATATATTTAACGAAAATGGTTTGACGAGAATAATTGATGTCAGCGATTAAACGGTATTTGTTTACCTTGATATTAAAAACTGTAAAATTTCCCACCGCCTCCGCCTTCGGGTAGCGACCTTGAACCTCTACTAAATTTTTCCAGTTAGCCTTACTAGCGAAGTTATACCAATCCCTAAGAGCGTCTTCTGCGTCCGAGTGGCGTTGCCAAAACTCTCGTAATTTAACTTTACTGATCACGTGCATCGATCGCTAGTTTTATTGTTGTCTTTAACTTAGATAAGTAGCTGGTTATAATTAAATTAAAAATGGATTTTAGGTTCGATCCCCCCTGCCCCCCTTGATAAGGGTAGGGTTGATTCATTTAAATTAAGTATAGCTAATTTTGAGTCAATAAATTTGACTGAAGATTCTCAATTTTATCTTTCTCTAACCAAAAGAGTTAGTCACAATAACTAATATTT
>NZ_SFBV01000165.1:0-3332 GCF_007095585.1 Microcystis sp. M_OC_Ca_00000000_C217Col | reverse complement strand
CCGTCCTTGATGCTGAACTGGCTGGTTCAAACCAAACATCGATTTCTTGGACTTCACTCTTGACTTTCTTGCTCTTTTTAATCGTTCCCAGAGACGCTAAGAGTTCTTCTAAATATTCTACACAACTCAGGCTAGATAAGCAAGAGAGCTACGCCACTACTATCGGATCACTACCTACTTTTTTTCTCCAGTCTAGGCTATAAGACATTTTTCTGTATGGGTTGCTCGTTTCTCCTTATTTTACCCTATTTTTCCCTTGCATCATACTTATTTGGAATGACTATATTATCTGAACTAGGACGAACAATCTGTCTTTTACTTAGCTGTTGCCAAATATCTACTAGGAAGACTAGCAAGAACAGATGAACAGCACCTAGAAACTGATGTCTTTCAAAGATAAAGAAGAACTTGGGTAATAAGGGAACATTCGGCGGTTGTTGAAAACCTAAATACTGTTGTGCTTGTACCACATAAGCATTAGAGACTTGGGAATAAAGAAAACAACCGTAGGCAAAAGCAGCAAATAAAGAGGCGAGTAGGGCGCGTCTGGATACTAGGAAATCCTGATAGTAGAGCCAGATAATACTGATCAGGATAAAAGGATAACCTATATAGAGATAGCGCTGATGAGTGCCACTGAGAAGAATATTAAAACCTAGGTAACTTAGTCCATGGAAAAGGCAGAGAAGTGCCATTAAATAGGTAGGATTGTATTTAGGGATAATCGCCTCGGTTTTGGTGGCGAGAATTTGCCAAATCTTGATTAAACCTGTACAGATAAGAAAACCCATGAAACCAGCATAGAGTAAAAGCCCTGCTTGGTAAGGACTGATACCTTTTTTCCAGCTACCTAGTTGCAAATCCATAAAAGGTACTCGGGAGGAAGCGCGGGGTTCTAAACCGAGAAATATCCAGATATTAAAGCCATTTCCTGAGATTTTGTCACCGTGACCACTACCAGATTTTAAGACAAAGAGGAAACTAGACTGAATCAGTCTGAGGGGAACTGCAAATAAGCTATCTAGGTAGAGGAAAAATCCGAGGCTTAAAAGTAGAGTTGCTCCCAGCCAGATTAAGCCTTTAGTCTGGTATCTTTGCTGGAATTTGTAACCTGTGGTCAGGATAACTAGGGCAAAAAAGGGTAGGGAAAAAATAAAGAGTTGTTTAGTGAGAATGAATAGGACTAAACTAAACATCCCGAGGAGAAACCAGAGGATATTTTTGAGGAGGGTGTTTTTCTCACTCCAAGATTGGAAGAAAGCAATGGTCGCCAGGAGGCAAAATAATAAGCCTACGTTGTCAATCTGTCCCCAGAGAGAACCTGCCGCCCAGAGAAATAGCACTAGGGTAATGCTGAAACCGATGATTACGGGGCGTTTGAATTTTAAGATTCTTGCTAGGTAGGTAAGAAGGAGAAAATTGAGAGCGTCAACAAACGCTAGGTAAAAACGGAAGTAGTAGATAGCCTCGGTTTTTTCGCTAATTCCCAATAGGGATTTTATCGCCGCAATTACTCCGCCGCTTGCCAGTATGCCTATACTAGGATAGTTGGGGACTTTGGGAGGACAATCCATATATACTGTACCTGCCGCGAGACAATCCCCCCATCTACTAAAGAGAAAAGTATCGGTAACGTGGTAAATGGGGAGAAAATAGACTAAAACAAAGGGGAGGGCTATTCCTAGGATATAGGCAAGGGGGATGAGGAAATTATTTTTTTCCCCTCGGTTGGTTGAGTCTAGAAAGTTTTTCATTATTCTCGAAGTCGTTGAGCTTTTCTGGTTCGGTATATTTTCAGAGAATTTTGGCGGTTTCCAGGAGATATTTCTCTAGTTGGGCTTTTTCTTGCAGGGGTATCCCCAGCATGGCTTTTTTCCTTGTATTTCTTTCTATTTTCTCACAACTTTGTCAATGAGTAATTATACTCATGCCTGAGTGGGATGCGGCCTGTAGTTTTCCATAATAGTTTAGAGACAGTAAAAAATGGTGGAAAATACTGGTTATAGCCTTGCACTGACGATGTTTTTCAGCAGTCCAGAGTAAGGTTTGATTGATAGGGGAGCAAGTGTCAACGTTTTGCCCTAGTATTTGGGTCTAGAACTAGGCTTTATCTGGGAGAATGAAAATCTTTCGGTTATCTTGGCTGGAAACTTAGCCCATTGTCAAGCTCGTGCGCTCGTTGTTAAAGGCCAAGTTACTCCAATTACTCAAAATTTTATGAAGCATTTGAGTAAACACCTGACTTGATCGATGACAATGGCTCTATCCCGTTCTAGCTGTCAATAATTATGCAAAGTCTTTTTCAACGTTCCCTAACTGAGACCAATTCTGGGGAAGAAGATACCCGTAGTCGTATTCTACAGGCCGCTTTACGTTTATTTGCCGCTAAGGGTTATGAAGGAACCACGACCAAAGACCTAGCAGGAAAAGCAAATGTGGCAGAAGGAACTTTATTTCGTTATTTTCCCAACAAAAAGGCGATTTTAATCGAAGTGGCCACTAGGGGATGGGTGGATATTCTCACCGACTTGCTGACGGAATTGAGCGAAATGGGCAGTTATAAAGCGGTAGCGCAGGTGATGCGACGTAGGGTGTTGAGAATGCGAGAAAATAGCGATTTATTGCGAGTTTGTTTTATAGAGGCACAATTTCACCCCGAATTAAAAGATCGGATTCAATCGGAGGTAATTGCTAAAATGACCGATGTGGCCGAGGCTTTTTTTCAAACAGCGATCGATCGTGGTATCTATCGTCCCATGAATCCGAAAATTGTGGCCCAGGTTTTTCTAGGAATGTTTGCAATTGCCGGTTTTTCCAGTGAAACTATTTTAGATAGCAATGCTTCCCCCTTAGCTTTACAAGAAATGGCCGAAGGTATTGCCGAAATTTTTCTGAATGGAGTGTTAGTTAAGTAGTCGTGCAAAATTAATTTCCTAGTCGAGACTCCGAGACTCCGAGACAGCTAATCTAAGGATAGGCCCTTATTAAGGGGGGATTAAGGGGGGACTAAGGGGGGATCGGCACCCCCCTTATCAAGGGGGGCAGGGGGGATCGAACCTAAAATCCATTTTTAATTTAATTATAACCAGCTACTTATGATAAAATGCCTTCAAAGACAGGTAAAGGGAACCTTCAATTATTCACCCAATAAAATAACTGATAGCCGAGATGAAACCCTGTTACTGCATTAATCCCAATTGTTATCAACCGGGTCATCCGAGTAATAATAACTCGAATACTCGTTACTGTCAAAGTTGCGGCTCTCAATTGTTGTTAAATGGTAAATATAGGGTGAGTCGGTTATTGAGTGATACGACCGGTTTTGGGGTTGT
>NZ_SFBV01000164.1:0-4355 GCF_007095585.1 Microcystis sp. M_OC_Ca_00000000_C217Col | reverse complement strand
TGCCATGAGTGCCGCTATCGGTGCAATTATCACCGTTGCTATCCGAATTCTTTTCCTCGGTAACAATCCCTAAAATTCTCCAGTCTCACACCCCGAAAACTATTGATAACTTTAGGAGTCTAGCAAATGTCTAACGAAACTGTCACCTATTCCCTAGAAGCTGTCCTAACCAGAATTGAGAGTAAAATCGACTCCCTTGAAAAACGGATGAATGAGAGATTTGACAAGATAGAAGACCGGCTAACCAAAGTAGAAATCGGACAGGCCGAACTCAAGGCCGAGTTAAAAGGCGATATTAAAGTATTAGACGAAAAAATCGAGGGATTAACCGCACGGGTTGGTTATCAGGAGTTCACCAACCGGGGGATTCTGATAGCTTTGGTGGTTGCTGTCTTGGGAGGTGCTGCTAAACTTTTTGGTGTTTTTTCCCCAATCCCTAGAACTGGCTCCTAGAAATGGTTACTTCCCTTATGATCATAATAAATAGCTGCTCGAAAAACTCAAAAATCTATAGGAGTTTAGCAAATGTCTAACGAAACTGTCACCTATTCCCTAGAAGCTGTCCTAACCAGAATTGAGAGTAAAATCGACTCCCTTGAAAAACGGATGAATGAGAGATTTGACAAGGTAGATGAGAGATTTGACAAGGTAGAAGACCGGCTAACCAAAGTAGAAATCGGACAGGCCGAACTCAAGGCCGAGTTAAAAGGCGATATTAAAGTATTAGACGAGAAAATCGAGGGGTTAAAGGGAGAGTTAAAAGGAGATATTAAAGTATTAGACGAGAAAATCGAGGGATTAACGGCACGGGTTGGTTATCAGGAGTTCACCAACCGGGGGATTCTGATAGCTTTGGTGGTTGCTGTCTTGGGAGGTGCTGCTAAACTTTTCGGTTTTTTCCCCAATCCCTAGAACTGGCCACCAGAGACGTTTACAGCCATTAGGATTATAATAAATGACCGCTCAAAAACCCAAACTGTATAGAGGTATGGCAAAATGTCCAACGAAACTGTCACCTATTCCCTAGAATCGGTCCTTAAGGAAATTAAAGACAGCATCAAGGAAGTCAATCAGAAAATGGACACCTTGCAAAAAGATGAAAATGAGCAATACACTCTAGTTAAGGCTATTTCTGACCTACAGGGTTTTCGAGGTCTGATTGTCCCTATCCTTATCGGTGCCATGAGTGCCGCTATCGGTGCAATTATCACCGTTGCGATTAGAATTCTTTTCCTCGGTAACAATCCCTAAAATTCTCCAGTCTCACACCCCGAAAACTATTGATAACTTTAGGAGTCTAGCAAATGTCTAACGAAACTGTAACTTATTCCCTAGAAGCTGTCCTAACCAGAATTGAAAGTAAAATCGACTCTCTGGAAAAACGGATGGATGAGAAAATCGACTCCCTTGAAAAACGCATGGATGAGAGATTTGACAAGGTAGATGAGAGATTTGACAAGGTAGAAGACCGGCTAACCAAATTAGAAATCGGACAGGCCGAACTCAAAGCAGAGTTAAAAGGCGATATTAAAGTATTAGACGAGAAAGTCGAGGGATTAACGGTACGGGTTGCTTATCAGGAGTTCACCAACCGGGGGATTCTGATAGCTTTGGTGGTCGCTGTCTTGGGAGGTGCTGCTAAACTTTTTGGTTTTTTCCCCAATCCCTAGAACTGTCCCCTAGAAACGGTTACAGCCCTTAGGATTATAATAAATGGCCGCTCAAAAACCCGAAAACCCCAGAGGAGTATAGCAAAATGTCTAACGAAACTGTAACTTATTCCCTAGAAGCTGTCCTAACTAGGATTGAGAGTAAAATCGACTCCCTTGAAAAACGGATGGATGAGAAAATCGACTCCCTTGAAAAACGGATGAATGAGAGATTTGACAAGGTAGATGAGAGATTTGACAAGGTAGATGAGAGATTTGACAAGGTAGAAGACCGGCTAACCAAAGTAGAAATCGGACAGGCCGAACTCAAGGGAGAGTTAAAAGGCGATATTAAAGTATTAGACGAGAAAATCGAGGGATTAACGGTACGGGTTGGTTATCAGGAATTTACCAACCGGGGGATTTTGATAGCTTTGGTGGTTGCTGTCTTGGGAGGTGCCGCTAAACTTTTCGGTTTTTTCCCCAATCCCTAGAAGTTACCCCCGATACTTAAACCTAACCTGAAATGGGAACTTGGGGTTTTGGGGAATTAGGGTTTTGGGGATTTTGGGGTTTTTAGTAGCCATTTATCGGCATTATTAGTCATGATGACGATCAGTCCTAAAACCTTATTATACTGACCATAAAGTTTTCTACCAGTCTCAATATCTAAATATTGGCATTTAACAGCAAATTTTAACCATACTTGGCTTTCTGCTGCTTCTGCTTCCGCATCATTTAATCTCAGCAAAAATGAACCCTTATATCGTCTTCTACGCCATGCCTCCGCTAAATTAGCACAGACAGAACGAGAAGAACGTCGAATTTGGTCAATTAATGAATATTTTTCCGACCCGGGAAACTTTTTAGATAGTTCAAAGATTTCCATAGCCAGATTAAAGGCGATTTGATAAACTTCTAGATCTTCATGGGTGTTCAGCAATTTCTTCGGTTTTTGCACCATAATTCCCCTTTCCTGACTGATGATTCTCACTTTACCTTATATATACCTCTTGTCAAACCTAAATTCAGGAAAATCCCCCATCACCCCATTCCCCCATTCCCCCATCACCCCATTCCCCCATTCCCCCATTCCCCCACCACCCCACCACCCCATCACCCCACCACCCCATCACCCCATCACCCCATTCCCCCATCACCCCACCACCCCACCACCCCACCACCCCACCACCCCACCACCCCATCACTACCCCATTCCCCCATCACCCCATTCCCCCATTCCCCCATTCCCCCACCACCCCACTTCCCCAAAAAAAATTTTCCCAAGGGTGATAGGTTTTCTGAAACAGGTGGGTAAGTTGTTCATAGAGAACAAAAAACACTTACCAAAGGATATACCCATGAACTCCACCTTCAAATTCAAACTCCTCCAAACTCTCAACAAAAAGAACGGTAACAAAGGTTTCACCCTCATCGAACTCCTAGTTGTCGTTATCATCATCGGTGTACTCGCCGCCATCGCTCTCCCCAACCTCCTCGGTCAGATAGCCAAAGGCAGACAAGCGGAAGCTCGCACCCACCTCGGTACCGTTAACCGCGCTCAACAGGCTTACCGCTTAGAACAGGGAAATTTTGGACTATTTACTGCCGCTGCTGGCAGTGTAAGTACTGGCGACTTGCCCGTATCTATAGAACCTCAATACTATAATTATACCGGACCTACCGCCACCAGTACCACTTCTGCTCTAACTAATGCTTCAGCTATCGGCGCCTTCAACGACGATATTCGCGACTACTCTGCTGCGGTATCTCAAGACAACGCTGGTGTTGTCAGAACAATCATCTGTGAAGCAGCTAATCCTACTGCTGGAGTAGCAGCAGCAATAACTGCTGCTACCTGCACTACTGGTACCCGGGTCAGATAGATATTCTTCCCAGATTGCCTAAAAGCTTTCTGGCATAATAACCAACAATTGATAATCTAGCGGAAGGTGGCAGGGAAATTTTCTCTTGGAAACCTTGCGCTTTTGATTTTTTTCGGGAAGTGGGGAAGTGGGGAAGTGGGGAAGTGGGGAAGTGGGGAAGTGGGGAAGTGGGGAAGTGGGGAAGTGGGGGAATGGGGAAGTGGGGGAATGGGGAAGTGGGGAAGTGGGGAAGTGGGGGAATTTCAACTAAAACCCCAACACCCGAACACCCCAACACCCGAACACCCCAAAACCCCAACACCCGAACACCCGAACACCCGAACACCCGAACACCCGAACACCCCAACACCCCAACACCCCCCGCAACGCGCACGCAGTGACCACCCCAACACCCCAACACCCAAAATATAGTCAATATTGCCAGGGCCTAACCATGAAATACCTTCTTTTTTCAGCAATCAAATCACAGGCAAAAAAAGCGAGGGGTTTTACTCTAATAGAATTGTTAGTAGTGGTGATTTTATTGGGGGTTCTCGCTGCCATCAGTTTACCGAATCTCTTCGGACAAGTCGCTAAGGGTAGGCAAGCAGAAGCGCGCGCGGCACTGGGATTAATCAATCGCGCCCAACAGGGTTATCGTTATGAAAAAGGGACTTTTGCTACTTTATCTGAACTATCTCTGGAAGCTGCCACTATTTCCCGGCTCTTCGGGAATTGTTATGCAAATAATTAACTTAAAATAAAATTCGATGAGAGTGCCTAGTCTCAAAAATAGCTGAAATCCATACAGGAAAGGACTTAAGGCACAAATAGGTTAATA
>NZ_SFBV01000163.1:0-7787 GCF_007095585.1 Microcystis sp. M_OC_Ca_00000000_C217Col | reverse complement strand
GTAGGGAGGCACAATTATTTGTAGGATGGGTTAGCGGTAGCGTAACCCATGCGGGCGTTGGGTTTCATGCTTCAACCCAACCTACGTTCATCTTATATTTAATTCCACCCACCCACTTAAATTTCCGCCACGGCTCTTTCGATTAAACGACGAGCCAGGGTTTGAATGCCAGTATGTTCATAGTAATTAGTCGTCATATCGAGGAATGCACCGACATATACCAATTTATCGGCAGAAAAGTCGATAAATCCCTGAATTTTGCTCAATAATCCCTGCTGGGTCAAATCGCGCTCGCTGACAAAACCACTCATCCAACCTTTAGTCGAGTCGAAACTTTGACCGATAAAGTCTAATTTTCTGGCAGTATTTCCCCCCGGAATCAATTCTTTAATACTGCCGAAAGTGGAGTTAGATTCTAATTCTTCTGGGCTGAGAATGCTGAGGGTGGATTCCACTTTGCGGATAAAACTGCCCCCCAGGGGAATTAAACCATCCAAACAAACTAACGCCGCCATCCGCATCAGGGATTCGCCGCTATAATCTCCCAGAGAAGCGACGAAATCATCGATACTATCGCCCGGAATGCCATTAATTTGACAAAAAGCGACTAATTCGGTCACTAATTTCAAGGTTAGATCGATGGTTTGCGCTTTTTCGGGGGCAGGAGTTAATTTTTCGATTAAACCGCCCATGAGGGGAATTTTACCACCGACGGCATTAGCAAGAGAGGCGGCGGCTAGGGCATTATCGGCGCTGTCGATGGTTTGGTAGAGCCAGAGCGCCCGTTGATAGCCCTGGGATTTATCATTAAACAACCAAACGGCTCGATCGCCAATCTGTTGAATCATGCTTTCGTCGGTTTCGCCGGTGACTTTGATAATCGTATTTTTAAACCCGACTAGGTTATCCCACTGTCCCGGCACCACATAATCAAGGGTTTTGAGGACTTTGACGGTGAGATTATTCGTCGGTAATTTGTCCACCAGTTCAAAAATTGGCTTACTCACGGATGTCTCCTTACTTTAATTTTGCTAAACCATCTAAATCGAACTTAGCTAACCAAGCTTGGCGATCGCTGGCGGTAAAATCTGGCTCCCGCGATAAAACCTTGACTTGATAGCGATTATTGACTAAAACGGCGCTGGCGGTTGCACCCTGTTCCACAGAGGGAAAACCTTTGATTGTGGTTTGACTGTCTTGGAATTTATTGGCCGCGGCGGGATTATTGCTAATGTCAGATATGGCTAACATAGCCAGAACTTTGCCATCTTGCTTCAGTTTTGCCTCAGCAAAGCCTTTTTTCTCCTGGGTATAGACGCGCTCGTATCCTCCCCCAGAAGGCGGGAAAAACCGATTAAAACTGCCGCCAGAGGTGGATTCTTTCACCACTGCCGCCGCCCCGCGAGCGGTACTTTCCTGTTGCGCTTGGTCAAATTGCGAGGGAGCTTTAGCACAGGAAGTTACTAGCAATAGTACCGCCAATACCCCTGCTATCAAGATTTTGCCAAATCGAAAGTTCATAGTTCTCTTAATTAAAACTTGCTCAAGTTTGTTTGTAGTATATCTCTCGCTTATTGCTGATTATTGTTAAGTTTTTCTAGATTTTCTCACACCAGACCGAAAAAAACAGAAAATCAGCAAAATTCGAGTTAATAGCCAATTTTTAGGCGTTTATCTCAATATTACAGAAATATCCACTGCCGAGAAATTATCGGTAACTTTTCAATTAATACAAATGTATGAAAAACTGCGTGTAAGCATCTCCCATTTGGGGGTGCGATTTGTTTCTAGCCCAAGAATAGTCTAAAACCCTGACAGGGTAGGGCTTAAAGCTAGGGTGGGGATGGTAGATTGAGAAAAATGATCTGCACCCCCTAATCACTAGCTACAGTCCCGCAATTGCCCCCCGGGCCATAGATGCGATCGCTTGTTCCGTGGCCCGGGGTAGATGATAATATTTACCCCCGGCTTTTAGGGCTAATTCTTTGGCAAAACCAGTGGAGACGAATTTTTTCTCCGTATCGATAACCAACAACTTAATGCCTAAAGAGCGAATTTTAGCGGCAATATCGAGCAGTTCTGCCTTAATATCGGGTTTTTCTCCCTCCGGAATCGGTTCGCCTAGAGATTTCGCCAAAGGAATATTACTTCTCCCGTCGGTAATCGCCACAACCACCACTTGACCGATATCCCCCGATAAACGGGCATTCATCCCCACATGAACCGCTTGGGTTAAACCGTGGGCTAAGGGGGAACCGCCGCCACAGGGCAGGGTTTCTAGACGTTTTTTCGCTAGGGTAATCGATTTGGTCGGTGGCAATAGTACATCTGCTCGCTCACCCCGGAAAGGAATCAGGGCAATCTGGTCGCGATTTTCGTAAGCTTCCGTTAACAGACGCATAACCGCACCTTTGGCCGACTGCATCCGATTCAGGGCCATGGAACCAGAGGCATCAACCACAAAGACAATTAAAGAACCGGCCTTGCGGGCCAGCCGTTTTGAGCGCAGATCCCCTTCTTCTATAATCACATGACGTTCGGGATTCCTTAAGCGACGGGCTTTTTGATAGGGGGCAGCCGCCCGGAGAGTGGCATCGACGGCGACTCTTTTTACCTTGCCCCGGGGTAACATCGGCTTAATGTAACGTCCCCTATCTTCCGAGAAAATCAGGTTACGCGCCCCGGATTTCCCCTGACGCTGGGCCATCTGGGCAAAATACAACACACTGGGATCCAGTAAAACCCCTTCCGGGTCGAAAACAAATTCTTCCGGCAGATTATCGGGCTGTTCCGGTTCTTTTTCCTCCTCTTTCTCCTCCTCTTTTTCTTCCTGTTCCTGCTGGTTTTCGTCTTGGGGCGGTTCCGGTGGTGGCGGTGGTGGCGGTGGCTGTTGTTCCTGTTCCGGGGGTGGTGGCGTAATCAGCGATCGAGGTACAATAACTAATTCGACGGCTCTTTTTAGGTCATCGGCACTGACTAAATCCCGACCTTCTAAAGCGGCGGCGGCCTTGGCTACTCTCACGGCAAAAATCTCGGCACGATGACCTTCTACTCTACCTCGCACCGCTTCCTCCACTAGATAACTAATTTGTTCGGGTTTAATTTTTACCTCTTTTAACCATTCCCTCGCCAGAATAATTTCGGTTTTTAGATCATCGATTTCTTGGGCATATTGGGCGATAAAAGCGCTGGGAGAAACAGCATACTCGATCGCCTGATTGACGGCGGTGACTCGTTGGTCTAAACTAAGGACACCATCGGCGGAAAGGGCAATGGCAATTCTATCTAATAAATGGGTTCGTAAATCCCCTTCTTCTGGGTTATAAGTAGCGATCAGGATTGGTTTACAGGGATGTTGAAAACTGATGCCTTCCCGTTCGATTTGGTTACGTCCTTCGCTTAAAACTGTGAGTAATTGGTTAGCAATTTGGTCATCAAGTAGATTAATTTCATCGACGTAGAGAATTCCCCGATGGGCGCTGGCTAATAAACCGGGTTGAAAGACTGGTTCCCCCTGTTTCACCGATTCTTCCACATCGACGGAACCCAATAAACGATCCTCGGTGACTCCTAGGGGAATCTGCACGAAAGGGGCCCGGATAACTTCCGTGGCGACCTCTCCACTGCTATATTCTTCTTTAGTGCGATCGTCCCATTCGTCGGGATTGTTGGGATCACAATTAAAGACATTACCCGCGATAATTTCGATCGGTGGCAGTAGAGAATGTATCGCCCGCGCCATGACTGATTTGGCGGTTCCCCGACGACCGGCAATTACCACACCACCGAGGGCGGGATCCACGGCGGCTAAGAGTAGGGCTAATTTGATCGCTTCTTGGCCGACAACGGCAGTCAGGGGAAAATTGAGGGTCACAGTGGGCATAGATCTAGATTCAGGCGGCCAAATTCTAGTGTAAAACAGAAGCTCACTGGTCTGGCACTTTTCCTCTTTTGATTCCCGAACTCAGATTTTAAGTAGGTAGGCGTTAAAAATTATCAGACACCCCCCTTATCAAGGGGGGATTAAGGGGGGATCGGCACCCCCCTTATCAAGGGGGGCAGGGGGGATCGAACCTAAAATCCCTTTTTAATTTAATTATAACCAGCTACTTAGCCGCATCTCGATGGATTTCTTCAACCCCGAACCGATCGAGAAGTTGCCGGGTTAATCTAGGATTAGCTCCTGTTGACGGCTGTAGAGAGGACAAAAATATGATAGCGACAATAATCGATCGCCTTACGGAAACCAACCCGCAAATTATGCGAGAATGGCAAGGAAGATTAACCCCGAAAAATATCTCGATCGCCTCGGTTATCTCCCTTGTTGGTCAATTATTAGTTTACTTGTACTATCAAAGTCGCCTGCCGGTAGGGGCGGGATTTAGTCGTTACTGTACCGCTAATCCCCCCAATAACAACGACTATTATCCCTATAGTGGGATTAAATACTGTATCCAAGACTTAAATGGTCAATGGATGATTATCTCCCGGTTATGGTGGTTAGATATCTTCACTTTTCTGAGCATTACCGGCATTTTCGCTCTTTTAGTGGTGGGAACCTATCAATTAATCGCCGATCTTTCCGGGGAAGAGCGCCGGGGTACACTTAATTTTATCCGTCTGAGTCCCCAACCCGCCAGAACAATTTTTATCGGCAAACTTTTCGGGGTTCCCATTCTCCTCTATCTCGTCTGTCTTCTCGCTTTACCCTTTCACTTGGGGGCGGGTTTATTAGCAGGTATTCCCTTGTCGTTAATTTTAGCCTTCTACGCGGTTCTGATCGCTAGTTGTGCCTTTTTCTATCATGCCGCCCTCAGTTTCGCTTTAGCCACGCCATGGTTAGGGGGATTTCAACCCTGGTTAGGCAGCGCTACAGTCTTAATCTTTGTGTTTTATAGCACTATGTTTACTTCATCGGGCTATGGTGGTTCCCGTACCCCCTTTGATTGGTTAATTCTCTTTAATCCTAGTTTTGTCCTCCCCTATCTAGTTAAATCTACCTTTCTCCCCCCCGATGCGGTAGGCTATCTAGGAATCTCACAAATCTTTGATCTGCGTTGGTACGGTCAATCTCTCTGGCAATCGGTTACAACGGGTATTAGTTTAATTTTTCTCAATTTTGCCCTCTGCACCTACGGGTTAACCAGAATTATCCAGCGTCGCTTCCATAATCCCCTCGCTACTCTTGTTAGTAAACCCCAAAGTTACTGGATGATGGGCTGTTTTAGCGCTATTAGCCTAGGTTTTGTCTTCCAAACTCTGGAACCGAGCTATATTTTCGATAATTTTGCGATTCTTAGCGTTTTTGTGGCAATTTTTGCCTTGTTAATCCTTTTTGCCCTCACTCCCCCCCGTCAAACTCTCCAAGATTGGGCGCGCTATCGTCATCTACAAGGAAAAAAGGGCATTAGTCTGGGGAAAGCTTTAATCTTTGGCGAAAAAAGCCCTTCTACCCTAGCCATGGCTGTTAACGTCGCTATTGCTATTTTATTTATCCTTCCCGCTATTTTTATCGCCCCTCTCCATCAATATAAACTAGCCACTGCAGCCGGGTTTCTCTTGGCAATGAACATGATTTTAGTCTATGCCGCTATCGCCCAATTATTGATGTTAGCCAGCACAAATAAACGCGCTTTGCTGGCAGCCACTAGCATCGGCATTTTGATTATTTTCCCCTTCCTCTGTTTCGCTGTATTGAGAGTTAATCCCAGTCAATCTCCGCTTTTATGGTTTTTTACTTTTCTTCCCATTGCCGCTACTAAATACGCTACACTTCCCTCTTTCGCTTTGGCAATCTTCAGTCAGTGGTTGGGTTTAACCCTCGTCGGATGGCAAATTAATCGGCAATTAAATCGCCTTGGTGCCTCGACAACTAAAGCGTTAATCCCGGGCTGAAAAATACCGACTCACAGGGGGGATTAAATAATATCTCTTTGGTTAATTTTCTCCCCTTGAGTGTCGGTTAATTTTTTTTCCCAAAAAAGCTTGACAAAACCCCACGACTTGACAGATAATTTCTTATATAATGGGAATCCGTGCCTGCCTGCGACCCCCCTTTTTTCAGGTCAAATAAAGCCCAAAAAGATTAACCCCAAAAAGTAGGCTGAGTTAATCTCAGTTCCGGTGCTGATTCGGAGCATCTTTCAATTTTACAACGCCTATTGTAGGGCTAATTCATGAATTAGCCCTACACATAGTAATTTCAGTTCCCATCTGATTAGGAGCATCTTTCAATTTGACAACGCCACATTTTTACCCCACCACCGATAAACTATCAACAATTAGCGAGGGAGTATAACAGGAACCATTCCATTGATTATCGGCCCCCAAAGCGATTAAATTTTGCAAAGCCGTATAAACATTTCCCGTCACCATTGTATCTTTAACTCGTCCGGTGATTTTGCCCTTTTCTATGCGATAACCCAGATCGATATTGACAGAAAAATCGCCCGAAATATCCGCCCCATGACCTAAAATTTGGTCGATAACTAGGCCTTCATCTATTTGCGAGATTAAATCCGCTAAAGTTCCCTCTCCCGGTGCCACGATTAAATTAACCAAATCCGGCATGGGATAAACCCCTAAACTAGGACGAAAACCGTTCCCCGTCGGAGTAGTTTTTAATAGTCTGGCTGTGGTACGATCGCTATAGAATTCCTTAACTCTACCTCCCTCAATTAAAGATAAAAATTTGGTAGGAGTTCCCTCATCATCAAAGGGACAACTATAGGGTTCTCGGTCTGGTTGTTGGGATAAAGTGAACTTTTCTGACATCACCAATTGACCGATTTTATCACTCCAGGGCGAGGACTTTTCTAAGATCTGTTTACCATTTAAAGCCATCGCCACCGTACCCCATAACAGGGTAACTGCATTAGCAGTCAATAAAATTGGTAATTTTCCCGTGGGACTATCCACATTATTGGCGGCCCATTGTAGTCGCTGTAATAACTGTTTAATTACCGTATCGGGATGAGGTGTACTGCGGGTATATTCCCCATCATAAACCGCGAGAAAATCCTCCCCCCGTACCCATTCAATCCCCAGGTAATAACTCAAAGCTGTATCGGTATATTGACAATATAAACCCTGGGAATTAACCAAACGGGTGATTTCCCGTTCACATTCCCATTCACCACTACAAATAACCTCAGGATAAACTTGGCGAATTTGGCCAATCATTTGATTACCCATCTCGATTAAAGATTCTACGGCCACATCCTGGCCAATCGGGTCATAAATTGCCTGTCGTGGTGCCGAAAATTCGATTTCTTCGGGGGCATTGAGATAGGATAAATTTAACGCAGTTTCTACTAAAATTTCCGGTTCCACATCACCATAACCCACCGCTAACCCTGGACAACCCTCGCGCCATAATCTTAAGGCAGTTCCCACGGATTCGGAACTTTCTAGCTGTTTGAGACGATTAGCCTCAAAAAAAACGGGATGGGAAAGGGAGGAAGATTGATAAACTTCGGCTGCCACCGCTCCTGATTTGAGAGCCAGTTCGATGAGTTGTTGCGGATCGATCGTCATGGTGATAGTTTTTGAGATGATAGCTATCTGATTATCTCAAGCCCTGGCGCTTCGGCGCAAACAAGATAGCAGCGGCTGATAAGACTGCGGGGAATTAAGAAATTTTTGCTTATTCATCGATATTTTTGAGCAAAGTTGACATCCTCGCCGCCCTAAAAGTGCGGCGATTCCTAAACCTCACGATTTAAGTTTCTGCTTCCACCACCGTCGCATACCACAGTTAAAAAACCATGTACTGTCTTACACAGAGT
>NZ_SFBV01000162.1:0-11547 GCF_007095585.1 Microcystis sp. M_OC_Ca_00000000_C217Col | reverse complement strand
TTTGCCCATTTTGTGCCAGATTCAAAGCATATTACCAGCGTTTTGACAATTATTTTTATCTTTGCTCTTATTGTGATTGTGTTATTGTTCTGGACGGGTAAAATCAATGAAACGACCTTCAATCAGTTTTTAGAGGGTTTTTGGCGATTTATCCCTACTTTTAAAGGACAAGAACCAAAAACCAACAACGATGACACCCCCCAAGAAACCCCCGAATCGGAGCAGTAAAAATTTGCTTACCACAGAAAAGTAACTTAGGCGAAAAAGTTTACAAATATTTAATATTATCTCTCTTTTTATCAAACTGGGAAAACTCTTGGCCTTTTCCCTTTCTCAACCTCTTATACTAAATCCGGTTATTAAAAACTGATTATTTATTCTCCCTTTTGCCTCTTGCCTCTTGCATGAGTGCCTGTCCTCATATGTAGCCTATACTCAACGGATTTAGTATTATATGCTATTCACAACTAATCTAATCAGTGTGGCCAAGGGAATAATTTCTCTTTGACAAAATCCCGGTAACATTCTGTCTGTATATGATATTGAAGATGGCTTAAAAGAGAGTTGGTTACAGCGATTATCTTGGCAATATGTTAAAAGCGGTCGAGCTACCGCTCAAATAATTGCCCAAAGATATCTAGCCGCTAGTCCCTGTTTAGAAACCCTGCTAAAACTCCCAGAAGATTCCCTGGGTTATCATTATGCTGCTCACCTAATTAGTCTCAATTTTGATCCTAATTTTTATCGGTCTATTCAGGTCAATTCCGATACAGATTATCTGCTGCTTCGCTTAGGGCAAACTCACGATATCTGGCATATAGTAACGGGTTTTGGTGTCGATGTGACGGGAGAATTGCAACTGAAAGCTTTTGAATTAAGTCAAACTCGTCGCCCTCTAGCTATTGTCCTACTTTTAGGGGGATTATTGGGAGCTTTATTTTCTTCTCCACTTTCCTTAGCCTCTCTCTGGGAAGAGATTGTCATCGCCTATAATTTTGGCAAAAATACTCGACCTTTTTTGGCGCAAAAATGGGAACTAGCTTGGGAGAAATCCCTGCTAGTTTGGCGGCAAGAATTGGCGATTGTCTCCTCTAAAAACTAAACTAAGAGACAATTACAGATAATTATCGGGCTGAAATTTTTTCAGCTTTTTTTTCGCAAAAGACTTGACAAACTCAAAAATTTTTGATAACCTTTTACTATAGTGGGAATCCGTGTCGCCCTGCGGAGGCTCTCTACCATCAGGATTTAAGGCTCAAGCGGACTGAAAATTTAATTGTCTCTCAATCTTTCTAATAGTGAGGAGCGGGATAAATTCGCCAGAGAAAGAATTAACTCGGTGCGTTCCGAGATGGGAAGTTGGGCAATCCGTTCCACCAGAGCGGATAATTCCGAATCTAGAGTTCCGAACCTTCCTTCCAGAAGACTGGCTATCATCGAGTAACGTTCTTCTAAGGTGCCTTCTTGTCTCCCTTCTTGTCTCCCTTCTTGTTTTCCCTCTTCCTTCCAATCTTTTCGCTGCTTTAGATAAGCTGGTGATAAGTTCATAATGACCTCCTGTTCCTCTGCACTTAAATTATCCCTCAACTCTAAATTCTTGCGCCAGTTGGCTAAGATTTCCAGTAAATTTTCTCGAAAAGGGTTAGGTTGGGGAAGTTCAACTAACTCTTCTACGGCTCGTTTCTGAGTTCCTCCTTTTCCTAAAACCCTCAACCATAAAGTGTCTTCATTCACCGGTAATTGATGGATGGCGACTATGGCTGTTTTGAGGAAGTCAGCTAAAAAGTAAACCCCTTTCAACCAATTACTCTCATCGCTGTCAGCCCGGAATCCTTGAATCATTCTAGCTGAAAAGGTGGGCGTGAGAATCCATAAAACTGGCAATTCTGCTGCAGTTAGAGCTTTGTTTGACCGTTTCGCCTTCCTTAAGAGGTCATTATGAACCGCATATAACTTTGATATACAACTGCGAATCTCTATTTCTGAGGGAGAGTTGCGGAAAGGTTCAAACAAGCAGGAAGTCGCCGCCATTTTTCCGAGTAAACCTAAAGGGAGTTTATTCCTTGATGGTGAACTGGCCGGTTCAAACCAGACATCAATTTCTTGAACCTCGCTTTTTACTTTCTTGCTCTTTCTAATCGTCCCTAGAGGTGCTAACAATTCCTCTAAATACTCCTTAGCAAATTGGTCGTGAATTTGGCGAGTCATTGCAATTGATAATCGAGCCGAAAAAGGACGGCAATAATCTTATTATATCGTCAATAATGAAGGGTTTAAATCGAACCTCAAGAATTAAGTTATCTTTGACATCGCTTGAGAACAAAAAAGAAAGGCTGGGGAGAGTTTTTAAAATCCATAATTCCCAGCACGGTATTATCATCTACTTTCCGAAAAGAGTCATTAATCGGCAAATAATCATAAATCATCGTGGCGCTAACTTTGTCCCGATATTCCATCATTCGCAGTCTAGCCTGACTTGTCTCTGTTTTTAGCAAGGAGTTGGTCAGCATCAGCAAAGGTTTCAGAGAATTATTTTTCAGTATCGGCAGCTTCAAAATCCAGTTCATGGCCGTGGGATTAGGTGCCACCTTAAAAATTTTTCCCTGACCATCTAAAAATAACAGGGGGTGGACATTCTCAGTATCGACAAATTCTTTACCATACCAATTAGATGCTTCTAATAAACCATCCATGGGGTGATTTGTCTGAAGTCCAGAACCTTGCCAAAGACCGAGCATAAAGTCTAAACTCACGGGTTCGAGAGCGTCAAACAATTGTAAAGCTCTTTCTGTGGTTGTTTGACCAGCTTTAAGAATCGACTGGCAGCTTTCTAATTCTAGTGTTTCCATTGTCTCGCTCTTATTGTGTCCTGACAATGATATTATAGCTGCCCAGCCAGAGGGTGGGGGATTGCCCCTCGGTTAAGATTACCAAACATCCGACATATCTTCAGTCAATGGGTCATCGTATCACTCTAGGGTTTCCAGCCATTCACTCAGTTCTTCCTTGATGGTTTCTTTAAGTTCTCGCAAATCATTTTTATCTATTAGGCCTTTTTCCAGTAAGAAAGTGTAGAACTTTTTCAGACTACCTGCGTTAGCCTTGAGACTTGATTGACTGGCCCACAGGGCCTTTTTGATAAACCAATAACCCAAAAAGTCACCGACCATATCTACCCCGTCTTTAGCTTCTACTGCATCCTCATAGAGTAAATATTCGTTGATATAAAAATCTATATTTGAAATATGATTATTAATGGTTTTTTCCGACAAACCTGATGATTCTAGCCAACTCTCGAAATCCTTTAGTAATTCATGATTGACTTTTCTTATCTTTTGACAGTCAGCCTCGTATTTCTGGGAATCATCCATCTCAAATTTCTCTCCTCCAAATCGCTGCTCGATGGTCAATAGGGTAATGAATCAAGTGTTTTTTTCCAAGCGCCTAAAGCCGCCATTTCATCCTCATGGTCAACGTCGGCCAACCGCCTGAATCGCCTTTCTCTTTTCTGCTAAATAGCTCCAACGATGTTAGACTCAATTTGCTCAATGATGGCGGCCACATCTTCTTCTGTATCTCGAGGTTGGGTTAATTCCACATCCGTTGAGAAGAGGCACATTTGAGCCCAGTCTAAGTTTTCCACTTCACACTGGTCAATCACCGAACTGGGGATGTTTTTCAGGGTGATGCTATCCCATTCAATGCCGATGAGATTGCTCTGCCGCTCAATTGTCACAATTCTTCCTTGCCAACCACCGATGTCAGTCCCCAAATCTGGGTCAAGTACACCCTGTTTGACGATGACCGAGTCGCCGACTTTGAAGGCAAACTCTGACTCGGAAAATTCGGGCGACAAGCTGGAGGCAACCGAGAGATGATACTCGCTTCCTAGCTCTTTTAACTCAAAATCCACAATCATCCGCTTGTTTTCCGAGAAATAACGGTTTTTCCTAGCGATTAGCTCGTCGATTAGCCCTTGAATATCCGCCTTGAGCCTTTTATCTCCTTTAAGAAGGTCTTTGTTAAAAACTCGGTCTATCATCTCTTGCCGCTTTGACTCGGGGGACAACGCCAGATTCCAAGCGATTATCCCTATGGTCAGCAGTGTTCGCATAGATCCCTTTGTTTCATTGGATTCGCGGTAAGGCTCGATAAAATCCTCCAGAACTTCCGACATTGTGACTTCCCCAGAAGGAGAGACGACAATTTCCTTGAAAGGCAAGGACTTTTCTCTTAATTTCTTCTCAAAGCTTTTCAAGGGTTTTTCGTATCCTTGGGACATTTTCTGCAGCCTGAGCAGTTCACTAAATGCCTTCGATTTTTTAGCCATGATTGAGCGGGAAAATATGTGTTATTAATCCTGTTGGGTTGCTGAACAACATTGGAATAGGGGAATTGTAACTGCTCTCAGGGAGCGATTGCGCTCTCATTATTAAATCTTAAAGTTCTGGTCTGAGTCGTCAGCTGTTGACTGCTATCCGATACTTTTTTGTTAACATAGACTAGCAATGCACTTTCAGAGATTCTCTTAAAACCGAGGATATCTCCTTCTCAAATCCCCCGCAGGGGAAAAATATGTCTCAAAAGCCGATTTATCTAGATTGCCACGCCACGACACCCCTAGAGCCGCAAGTTCTGGCGGCGATGTTGCCCTATTTTACCGAACACTTTGGTAATGCCAGTAGTATTAATCATGTCTATGGTTGGACAGCCGAGGCCGCGGTTAAACAGGCAAGAGAAACAATCGCCGCTGCTATTAATAGTAGTCCCGAAGAAATTATTTTTACCAGTGGGGCAACGGAGGCCAATAACCTCGCTATCAAAGGGGTTGCCGAAGCTTATTTCGCCAAGGGAAGGCATATAGTTACGGTGATGACAGAACATCGGGCCGTTTTAGATCCCTGTCATTATCTGGAAAAATTGGGTTTTGAGGTGACAATTTTACCCGTCGGTGCTGATGGCCTAATTGACTTGGAACTACTAGAAAAATCTTTGCGTCCTGACACGATTTTGCTGTCAATTATGGCTGCTAACAACGAGATTGGGGTGATTCAACCTTTAGCGGCAATTGGGGCGATTTGTCGCCAGTATCAGGTACTTTTTCATACGGACGCGGCCCAAGCAATCGGCAAAATTCCCCTAGATGTGGAGGAAATGAATATAGATCTAATGTCCTTAACTGCCCACAAAGTCCACGGACCAAAGGGAATCGGTGCGCTGTACGTCCGGCGCCGAAACCCCAGAGTCCGTCTCGCCGCTCAAATTCAAGGGGGAGGCCAGGAAAAAGGACTGCGATCGGGTACAATATTTACACCGCAAATTGTCGGTTTTGCCAAGGCAGTAGAATTGGGCATCAAAGCGATAGAAGAAGATAACAGCCACTTAAATCAGTTAAAAGCCCGTTTATGGGAGATTATCAGTCAATTAGACAGAATTTATCTCAATGGTCATCCTAGCCAAAGATTAGCCGGAAATTTGAATATTAGTATTGAAGGGGTGGACGGTGCGGCGTTATTGTTAGGATTACAGCCAATAGTGGCTCTTTCCTCCGGTTCTGCCTGTTCTTCTAGCCATACCGCCCCCTCCCACGTTTTAACTGCCTTGGGTCGCCCCGAATCTCTCGCTTATGCCTCCCTGCGCTTCGGGTTGAGTCGTTTTAATACTTTAGAAGAAATTGAACTGGTGGGGGAACAGGTGGTTTTAACAGTTAATTCCCTCCGCAAGGCCAAAAATTTTTGACGTTTCGGCACCTATCCACAAGTTGCTTTCGGTCTAGGTTGGAAAAATTCCGAAAAAGCTTTCTATGATTGCCTTTGACTAATTGCCGTGCCAGTTAATAACATTGATGCTTGATTTTCACTCCAGTGAATCATCCAACTCGGTTGTAATCCCAAAACAATAATAAATAAAGCCAAAGCAATTTCGGGAAATCTTTCGGGCCAGGTACTGCGAGGAATGCGCGATAATTCGGGGGTTAAACGACCAAAGAAAACCCGATTAATCATCAGCAGAAAATACACTGCGGTTAAACCACTAGCGACCAAACATAAGAGCGTTTGTATCGGAAAAATCGGGAAACTGCCACGAAAAACTAAAAATTCGGCGATAAATCCCACCATTCCGGGGATGCCGGCGCTGGCCATAGCCGCTAAAATCATTAACATTCCCGTGATTGGTAAACCTCTTTCTGGATTTAATAAACCGCGTAGATAATCCACATCCCGACTGCCGGTTTTTTTATACACTACTCCCACCAACAAAAATAACAAAGCGGAAATTAAACCGTGACTAATCATCTGCAAAATCGCCGCAGTGATGCTTAATCTGGTGGTGGCCGCCGCCGCTAGTAAAATATAGGCCATGTGGGAAATGGAAGAATAGGCGACTACTTTTTTCATATCCTTTTGGGCAATAGCGCAACTGGCCCCGTAGAGGGCGCTGATAGCTGCTATCGTTGCTAACCAAGGGGCGAGAGTCACCCAAGCATCGAGGAATAAACCGACTCCAAAGCGCAGCAGTCCATAGGTTCCTAATTTGAGTAATATTCCCGCTAAAAGCACAGAAACGGGGGTAGATGCTTCCACGTGGGCATCCGGTAGCCAAGTATGAAAGGGAAAAATCGGGATTTTGATGGCTAATCCAATCAGAAGGGGGATGAGGAGCAGTAATTGGGTTTTAACGTCTAAATTGTTCGATAAAAGGGGATTATAGGCGAAATTATCAGCACCGGTTAGCCAAACTAAGCCAAGGAAAGAGATTAGCACTAAAAAGCCTGAAATTGCCGTGTATAATAAAAATTTCATGCCCGCGTAACCGCGTCTTTGCCCCCCCCAAATGGCAATGAGAAAGTAAAGCGGGACGATTTCTAATTCGTAAAATAGGAAAAATAGCAGTAAATCCTGCGCTAGAAAGGCCCCCGCTACTCCGGCATTGAGTAACAAGAGCAGAGAATAGTAAAATTTCGGTCGGTTAACCTCTGTACCACTAGCATAAAGAGCAATTATTGTCAAGATGCTGTTAAGAAAAAGTAATGAAAATGATAAGCCATCGACACCGAGGGCATAGTTGAAACCGAGGAAATTAATCCAAGGCAGGTTAACCGTGAACTGCATTTGCGGGTTACTAGGGTCAAATTGCCAGCCAAGGAGAATATTAAGCAGTAAGAGAACGACAGCAAGAGTTAGAGCTAATCCTCGCACTTTTTTCGCCTCTAGAGGCGTGTAGGCAATCAGTATCGCCCCTATAATCGGTAGCCAAATAAAAGCGTTGAGCATTCTTTACTTTAATGGGGATGATAAACTTAATATTATTGCCTAAGCGGTCAATCTTTAGCAAGATAGCTATCAACTTTTAACATTTATTAATAAAATGAGCCAGAGATTACCATTACCAGAAATTCGTCGAGAAAAAAACAGCGATTTTGCTGCCATATACCGAGTAAATTCCTTGGCTTTTGGCCGAGAAAATGAAGCCAATTTAGGAACCCCTCATAACTCACCATTAAGATAACTGCTATAATTATCGTCCGGGGTTTGACTCGGTGTCAAAAAAAGTTTCGGCTAATTTAATTAAAGTGGTTTGATTAATCTTGCCTTGAGGACTTTTTGGTATCTCTGGTAATTTTATCCAATGTTTCGGCAGTTTATAATTGACTAATTTATCTTTAATCTGGGATTGAATACTTGTCTGGCCTATCTGAGAGTTAACGGGGACATAAAAAGCGACAATTACCTGTCCCCATCGAGAATCTGGCAATCCTAAAACCACCACATCTTTAACTAAATTAGTTTGTCTAATGGCAGTTTCTACCTCAAGAGGATAAACATTTTCTCCTCCAGTAATTATTTTTTGACTATCGCGACCAATGATATATAAATAACTACTTTCATCCAAGTAACCTAAGTCATCTGTCTCTAAATAGCTTGCTTGATTAAGATGGGGATAATAGCCTAAAAATAAAGATTTCGCTTCAATAATAATTTTCTGGTTATCGGGATTAATTTTTATCTGAGCATGGGGTAATAGCTGTCCATTACTATTATTTCCTTGTCGAAAATCTTCCGGTTTAAGGGTGACAATTTGTGAGGCAGTTTCCGTCATTCCATAGGTGGGAGACAGAGAAATATTATATTCTCTAGCTTTTTCTGGTAAAGATGGCCATGCGGGGGAACCTCCTAGGAAAACTGTTTTAAAATTGGCTAACCATCGAGGATCATTTTCTAGAAAAAATTGTAATTGACTGGGTACTAAAGAGATAAAATAATCTTGAAGATTGAGATTATTTATGCGCTTTTGTTTGATTTTATGGTAAGAAATAACAGCAAAATCTCCCCCCGTTAAAAAACTTCTCAGAAACTGCATTAAACCACTAACATGATATAAAGGCAATAGGCAAAAAGAGTTAACTTGCTTGACTTGAAAATATTCAGAGAAACCTTTAACAGAAGCAGTTAAAGTTAACCAGTTATGGATAGCAAAGCGAATTTTTCCCGAGGTTCCCCCTGTGGGTATCATCAGAGAATTAGTCAAAGGATTTACAGGAGGAGAATTATGGTGATAAACCTTGATATTTTCACCAAAAATATAATCGGGTTGAATCAGAGAGAAAACCTGTTGCCATTCGTTAGTTTTCCAGTCGGGATTAGCTAAAAATAGGCAACTTTTTGACCTGACGGCAGCCAAGAATATAGCTAAGAATTTAAGGGGATTGCCTTCAGCAAGCAGTATAGTTAATCGAGGATTATCTGCGGCGATAAATTTCTGAGAATAGGACTGATATAATTGATAAAATTTCTGGCTATTGTATCCATATAACCAATCTTTTTGACTGAGATATGCTAATTGTTCGCTGATGTCGTCCACAGTTTTTCTAACCAATCGGGGTCACTATCATTAAACCATTGTTGCACACCAAAACCTAAAGCTCGCTCCTTGCTGGGGTATTCTTGTGCTAGACGTAAAGCGGATTTTCTGCCGATATTAGTTTCTAAAACCGAGGAAAATACTAAATCTAAGGGATATTTTTCCCAGAGATGTCTTAACCCTTGTATTGAACCATTAATAGCAGGTTTAATCACAAAAATTCCTCGCCATCCCCGTTGATAACATTCCTCTATTTGTCGAAGATTGACCACCGATTCATCTAAAGCAATCTCCGTGGTAAAATCTTGACTTAATTGCAACATTTCCTCTAATTGAGATGGGGGTAAAGGTTGTTCGATAAATTCAATTATTTGACATTCATCGGCAATTTTTAACCAGATTTTACTCTCAGCAATACTTAATCCACCATTGGCATCTAAACGCAATTTAATTCCCCTGGGTAATCGGTCAATTAATTTTTCAAATAAGGTTAACTCCTGCTTGAGAGAATTAACTGCAATTTTCCATTTATAAGTATTAGTTTGATTAGTGGCTAAAATATCATCCAGACAGGGAAATACTGCCGTACCAGTGGGCAATAAATAACTATAATTTCTCGGTTCTAATTCTCTTGATTGATTTTCTATACTTAAATCTTCTAAAGCTGATTCAAAGGCAAATTGACAAGCAGGAAATTGTTCAGGAATAGAAAAAATTGAATTTATTGATAGGGGATTTTCGAGACTTTGACAGAATAATATTGCGGCCGATAATGTTTCTGAACCAAATTCAGGTAAAGGAGCAATTTCTCCCCATCCTATACGTCCATCTTCCGCTTCTAAGCGAATAATAATTCCTTCCCTAATTTCCCAGAGTCCGTGATGGGTTTGTAGGGGATGCAGCAAAGGACGCTGATAAACACGAAATTGCCAGAAATACATGATTAACTATAAGTAGTAGTGAAAAGCTTAACATGAGCAGGCGTTGGGTTTCATGCTTCAAACCAACCTACGTTCTTTATAGAGTTTGTCAGCGAAACGTTTTTTTGTTTTAAAGTCCAGAAAACGGGTTTCTAAATAGTTTCTTGAAGAAACCCGTTTTCTAGGTGACTTAGAAGGAGAGCTTAGAAACTTAGATAAAGAAATTACCCACCGGAATGTTCCCTAAAGCTGGTAAAGTACCGGTAAATCCGGTGATATTTATTAATAAATCATTGCTGGATTGGAAGCCAGCCGTGCTATCATTAATAACGAGGTAAGTTCCAGCTATTGCACCGGTTGTTACCTGCACTAAGGCGGCACTATTAACCCCTAATCCTTGATTACCTGTAATCGCTCCATTAGCATCAGTAAATACCTGATTGACTAAATTCTGTAAAGTGGTGACGGTGCTATTAGCAGCACGACTGAAACTACTAGGCGCATTCATGGCAGTTCCACCTTGAGTTAATAAGTCAATTTTATCACTATTGATGGCAAAATCTGTGATACGATCGCTTGTTGATATGGTAGATTGGCCAAATTGGAATACGAAGGTATCTGCACCTAAACCACCGGTTAAAGTATCAATTCCCGCACGTCCATTGATTTGATTAATGCCACTATTTCCAGCGATTTTATTGTTACCGGCGTTACCTGTACCGTTAATATTATTACTGCCAATTAGTCTGAGATTTTCGACATTGTTGGGTAGGGTGCGAGTGAGAGTGCTTTGCCAAGTATCAGTAATGATAACTTCTCCTATTCCCCCTTCGGGATTGATGGTAGCATTAACGGGATTTGACAGGGTTACTGTAAAAGCTTCATCAGGTTCATTAAGGTTATCATTGAGGATGGGAATGCTAATAGTAGCGGTGGCAGTATTAGCAGCAATGGTGATAGTTCCAGTTTTGCTAGTGTAATCTACATTAGCGGTAGCGTTAATGGGTGCAGTGGTATAGTTGAAGGTAATTGGTTGCGGGTTGGGGTTATCAACTGTGACGGTGAGGATGGCATGATTATCTTTACCTTCCACCACGGTGATGTCATTAATGGAGAGTTGCGAGGTGACACTGGTATCATCATCGGTAATTGTCCCCGTGGCTGCGTTAGGAGTACCTACTGTATAACCTGTCCCCGAAGCGAGGATTAAAATAACAGTTTCGTTACTTTCTACTATTGTGTCAGCAGTGGGGTCAACGATTACGGTAACAGTCGCAGAATTAGCTGCAAAGATGACACCCGTGGGAATAGAAGCGTAATCGGTTCCATTGGTTGCTGTCCCTCCAATACTGTAATTAACCGTTAAAGGATTGGTTGTGGAACCACTACGAGTGAAGGTATAAACAAGATTAGCTGTCCCATCTTCAGTAACACTACTGGGAGAGACAGCAAGAGTAATACTAGGGAAATCTTCCTCAGGAGCAATTGTTACAATTTGATCGGAAAATTGTAGTTTTTGAATACCGTATAAATTGTCTATGCCATCCCGATTAGCTACTGAATCAGTTATCGTAAATACTCCTTGATTGCTAGTCCATGAATACTGAGACCGATTGCCAGTATAGACGGCAGTATCATCTCCTAAACCACCGTAGAGAGTATCACTTCCAGAACCCCCATCTAAACGGTCATCTCCCTGTTCTCCAAACAAAGTATCATTACCCTTAAATCCTCTCAATGTATCATTGCCTAAACCACCAAATAG
>NZ_SFBV01000161.1:0-14246 GCF_007095585.1 Microcystis sp. M_OC_Ca_00000000_C217Col | reverse complement strand
AAACTGAAACTAATAAAACGGAGAGCCTATGGCTTGAGAAACTTTCGTAATTTTTGGGTTAGAAGTATGTTATCTTGGCATCTTGTATGTTGATTTAGCATAAAGGGTAACGAAGAGCCATCTTTTCAGAGGTTTGGGTTTTCTCTCAATAACAGAGGGACAGAGGTGGTTAGCTGAACGTTGGGAAAAACTGATAGTTTTATCGACGTAAGAAGCAGAAAAATTAGCTAAGTTAACAGGATGTACTCTCGGACAATTTCAAGAGAGATAGGCTTTTAGTGGCTTGGGAACAAGCTTTATCAATTTATTCATAATAAATTTGGCAGAGGATTAAAGATTAGTTATTGTGACTAACTCTTTTGGTTAGAAAAAGATAAACTTGAGAATCTTCGGTCAAATTTATTGACTCAAAATCAGCTATACTTAATTTAAATGAAACAGCCCTACTTGATAAGGGGGGGTGCCGATCCCCCCCTTGATAAGGGGGGTGCCGATAGGCGGGGGGATCCCCCTTGATAAGGGGGGTGCCGATAGGCGGGGGGATCCCCCTTGATAAGGGGGGTGTCTGATAATTTTTAACGCCTACCTACTTAACTACCTCCTGCCTCCTACCTCCTGCCTCCTGCCTCCTGCCTCCGTTAACAGTTCCCATCTGTTGCCCCTAAGCTTTCTGTTCCTGTTTAGATTTATGTAGGGGATCCATATAAATCTCTAAGCGCTTAAATACCACAGAGGAAAGGGTAGTTAAAACCAAATAAACTAAAGCAACAGCGATATAAATCTCGAAAGCTTTATAGGTAGTGGCTACCATTAATTGACCTTGCCGGAATAATTCTTCAAAACCGATTACTGCCGCTAAACTGGTATCTTTAATTAGGGTAATAAATTCATTCCCCAAGGGTGGCAACATCCGGCGAAAAGCTTGGGGAAAAATCACCTCGCGCATGGTTTGCACTGGGGACATTCCTAAACTAGAACAAGCTTCCCATTGACCATTATCGATCGATTGAATACCGCCGCGCATAATTTCAGCTAAATAGGCCGCCACATTTAAACTTAGGGCAAATAGGGCCGCCGGTAAACGATCTAAGTCGATATTTAAGCCAATTTCTCGGAACAACCCGGGCAAACCAAAATAGATCAAGAATAATTGCACCAGCATCGGTGTTCCCCGAAAAAAATCCACATATATGCGGCAAATTATTTTTAACCATTTGTAGGGAGAAATCAGGGCAATAGCCACTAAAGTTCCACCGATTAACCCGAAAAGAAAAGACAGAACCGTTAACAGAATTGTCCAGGGAACCCCTTTCACAATCAGGTTATAGAATAATTCTCCCCAGTTAAACCTCGATTCCTGTAAATTCTTTAAAGCTGGGGCAACTAAGGGTAAGACCGGCGGTTTTTCTCCAAACCATTCCCGAAAAATAACATCGTACTGACCACTTTCTATAACTCGACCGAGAGCATCATTAATTAATTGGAGATAGGGGGAATTTTTGGGTAAAGCAATCCCGTAGAATTCCTCCGTTAATAATTCTCCGACTACTTTTACTCCCCGTAAACCCGCTTGTTTAATTGCATACAAAGTCACGGGTTTATCGTTAACTACCGCCTCAACTCGACCATTAATTAATTCCTGCAAAGCTAAAGCCGCCGAGTCAAATTGACTAACTGTTGCCCCCGGTATTTTTGTCGCTTCTAAGGCTCCCGTAGTGCCAATTTGGACGGCAATTTTTTTGCCTTTTAAGTCTTCAAAATTTCTAATCGTCTTATTATCTTCCCGAACAGCGATCGCTAAACCAGCCCTAAAATAAGGTCGAGAAAAAGAAATCGCTTGGGCGCGTTCGGCGGTGATTGTCATGCCACTAATAGCGGCTTCCACTGTTCTTGCTTGTAGGGCCGGAATAATACCATCAAAGGGTAAATTTCTAAAGTCAATGTTGAGATCAGCTTCCTTGCCAATTGCCCGCATTAAATCGATATCAAACCCGGTTAATTGTCCCCCTTGTTGAAATTCAAAGGGTGGAAAAGTCGCTTCTGTGGCGACTCGAAAAGGATTAGGAGGAGTCTGAGAAAAAGCGGGAATAACAGTTAATCCGAGCGCCAAGACTAATCCTAACAAGGCAAAGATGACTCTCTGCACCGCCCGCCCTCGCCAAAATTTAATCATTTTTTAATTGTTTCTCCTTGATTTTTTTACTCAATTAAGTTAAGGATTTGGTCTTACTCCTCACCTAAGACAGATGTAGAGAGACTATTTGAGTATTATGATTATTCCTCTTGATAAAATGTCGTCAAGGATACAATCTAGCAGAAACTAATCTCGATACCTTTATACAGAATGTAAAATTTTTTACGAGAGGACATCATGACCACTACCACCCCTGTGATTGTTAGTGAAGGTTTACGCAAAAGTTACGGCTCTTTAGAGGTACTTAAAGGAGTTACAGGCACTCTTTATCAAGGGGACGTGGTATCGGTAATCGGTCCCTCTGGCTGCGGCAAAAGTACCTTTTTACGCTGTCTCAATCGTTTGGAAACAATTAACGGTGGCCGCTTGGAGGTGATGGGAATTGACATCTCTTCCCCGAAGTTAAATCAATCAGTCCTCCGCAATTTACGCAGCCGGGTAAGTATGGTGTTTCAACACTTCAATCTTTTTCCCCATCTCACCGTTTTACAAAACTTGATGTTGGCCCCCAAGCAAGTGTTACACCACTCGGAAAATGAGGCTAAGGATACGGCAATTCATTATCTGGAAAAGGTGGGTTTGGCCCCAAAAGCCGATGTTTATCCCGACCAATTATCGGGAGGCCAAAAACAACGGGTGGCGATCGCTCGCAGTCTCTGCATGAAACCAGAGGTGATTTTATTTGATGAACCCACTTCGGCCCTGGATCCGGAATTAGTCGGGGAAGTGTTAAACGTTATGCGTCAATTGGCCGATGAGGGGATGACTATGGTAGTCGTCACCCACGAAATGCAGTTCGCTAAGGAGGTCTCTAACAAGGTTTTGTTCTTTAATCAAGGTGTCATCGAAGAAGCAGGTGATCCCGACACCTTCTTTAATAATCCCCACAGCGAGCGCTTACAAGCCTTTTTAAGTCGCATCAATAGTAATTAGGGTTTGCTCAATTCAGGAGATAGGAGACGGTCGATAGGAGACGGTCGACAGGAGACGGTCGACAGGAGACGGTCGACTATTTTTATTTATTCTCCCATCTCCCCTTCTCCCGTTACAGTAGAGCAGGAAGTCGCCTTCCCACCCCCCGCTTCAAAACCGGACTTACGACTTTCGCCGTATCCGGCTCCCAGCAATTCTCATTTTGAAATAAATAGGGTTTGCGGCAAAAAGTTTTTCGTGGGGGTAGGAGTCGGTCGTCAGTAGCCGGTCGTCGGTCGTTTCAGGCTTTGTTGCCCTCTTTTTTTGTACCAGTTTATATACTATAAGAAGGATAATGCAAGGTTTTTGGTAATGATTTGGTAGTAGTGCCGTAGCCCTCTTGCTTCCCTGGTATGAATTGTGTAAAATATTTATGAATAAAAATAATTGGAACCCGATCAGTCTTTAAACCTCTAGCTTGCTCATGACTTTTCTGATAAATATCTTTTTCTGGCTCCTGTCTGGCTTACTCAAATATCAGTCTAGCACCGAACAAAATACCCCCCCCTAGTTCACCTCTATTCCCCTGTCAAGCGTTGTGGTTCTCACCATACTATCAAGAATGATTCTATTCATAATGGAAAACCCAAACGTCAAGGTAAAGAATGTGGTCAACCGTTTGTGATCAATCCCACTAATAAAACTGTCTCTAACGAAACCAAACAATTAATTGATCAACTCTTGCTCGAACGAATTTCCTGACGAGGAATTGCTAGAGTAACAGGGGTAAATTGGTCATGGTAACAAAATTATGTCAACAATAAACTGGCGGCTGTCCCCCGTTAAATAAAGGTTTCGGACAAACCAAAAGGTAAATTGGTTATAGAATGTGATGAGATGTGGTTCTTTGTTTTTTCTAAGACGATAAAGGTTTATATTTGGCGGTTAATTGATAGAAAGACAAGGGAAATTATTGGTTGCTATTTATAGGCCTTCCTTAGAAAATACTTCGTCTTTAATGACTTCTAAATAAGCTTTTCCCCATTTTTGATCGGGTTCTAAATAATTGCCCTCTGCCCATTCATTCCAAGCTTTTATAAAAATAATTCTTTTTTCATGACTTTTAGAAGCAACTTGTTTTAAAGCATCTAAGAGATGAAGCCTAAATAATTCTGGCGTTGAATCAAGGAACACTCTACCATTCACTCCGCTTCTTGGCGAGTTATCCCAATTGGGAAATATGCAAGGATAATTTTCAAACTCTAAATTATTTTTAATGAAGGCACATTCGATAGCTTTTTCATAGGAAAATAGCGTAGGTAGCTTGGGATATTTTTGATCATGTAACTCTTTATTGAGTAATTTTAAAGCTTTCTTATATATTTTTTCAGGCAAAGTTCTTTTAAGACTTATTCTAATACTACGTTCACTAAAAAGATAATCTGGATTGGGAATGGTAGAAGCATCAAATCCATTGGCTTCAGGATTCCAGGAAGGATCTTTAGTCATCCCAACTATATATAGCCCTTTCAGCCCAGATTGAGCAGCTAAATCTCGCCAACAATCGGTGAATTCTCTTGGTATTGGCAAAGCAAGGGGAGAATAAACCACAAAGAGAGGTTTTCCCTCAACAGTAAGATAACGATGATCGCCAAAAGCCTCCAGAAGTGCATAGAAATGATTTTGATAATCTTCGATACCAGGATAGGTTTGACGAATCAGAACTTTATCCGGAGAACCATGCCAAATGCCACTCCAAGTTTGGTTAGCCCAAGCTAGACAGAAAGGGAAATTTGGTTCTTTATCCTGCAAAACTTCATTAAAAGGCTTTTCTAATAAACGGCGGCCACCACCAAACCAATAATGCCAATAACAAAATGCTTCAACTCCATATTTTTGAGCTAATTCTGCTTGAGCAATACGAGTTTCTTGAACACGCAAATCATAATAACCTAAATCAGCAGGAACACGAGGTTGATCGTGACCGGGAAATAAAGGTTTAGCCTTACCTACATTTGTCCATTCTGTAAAACCTTTACCCCACCACTGATCATTTTCTGGAATAGGGTGAAATTGAGGCAAGTAAAAAGCAATAAGTCTAGCTTTAATACTACAAGGTAAACTAGATTGACTGATACTCATAATTAAAAGTTTTTATTAGACTGTAGAAGGTTGAACCTTTTTGGTTAGATTCCCTGGACATTGGGGGGTAATAACAGTTGAAGTTTGCTCTGTTTGAATCGAGTTCCGGTTAATCAGCCGGGGATTGACGTTCTCGTTAATCCAGCTACAAGCCGACGCAAAATCCGAACAGGTATCGGACAACAATTGTTGCTGTTCGCTACCCACTTGAAGCTTTACTACTAGAGTCAGGACTTGTTCCACGGTTGCAGAAAACTCACCACGATGAAGCATAACATATTTAGCGTTGATGCGCTACGCACGTTTTATACTGGCCAACATTCCTCTCCGGCTAACCCTACGGGTCTAACGGGGGCATCCTGCCGACATCTAAGGTGAAAACCGCTATAGATACCAAGGTAACACCATATTGAATGAACTGTATAATTCTGAGGAGTTGGTCTAAAATTTGATGACTGACTTAGCCTTTGAATTGAACAAAGCTCCATAATTCCAGTTTTTTGACTACATCTCTCCAGCCCGTTCATTCTGGGAAACTATTGATTAATTATAAGCCTAACATCTACTTCACCTTTAAGTCAACCTCACGCCTCTGCTAGGATTTTTACCATGAAATTATCATCCATGCTGGCCAAGACTGCGTTTCATCTTCAGGCTCAATAAATTCACAATCTATACGGCGTAGCCGCCCCAAGTTTTCCGCCCCATAACCTCGGCGAACCCGACTAGCATCTTTATTAAAAGTCACATCCAGCACCTAGGGGCGACTATGAGTCAATCTGAAGGGATGACAACCTTAGTTTTCCCGTTAAGTCTGAAAACCATGGCTGGGTCGGGGGCTATCCATAAGTTCTGGCTCAACGGGTTTCTGATTTAGGCTATCAGATACCGCTTTTTTTCCTCGCTCACTACCTCAGATGTACCACGTCTAAAGCAGCAGGAAATGCCGTCACTCTAAGCATCTAGAGGACAGGACTAAGGTTATTACTAACCCGCACCTGTAGGGTTAACGCTCTTCTGGGACTTTCGGAAATCCCCGACGGAATCCAGATTCTGAAACCCTTGGTTGACAAGTGATCGCTAACTTTTTTTCTAATAGTGTAAACGAGGTCTATACTGATAGTTTCTTCTTTCAAAATAGTCCTAAAAGTCTTGCCCAGTAAGCATTTAACCTTACATAAGCAAAAATTATCACACAAAGTCGAGAAGAGCCAAATTTCGGGTTTCTGTTAGTTAGCGATAGCTTGAAGGCTTACCCCATAAGAGAGCTAGAGTTTAGAGACTGTAAGACTTTTGCCAGACTCCCTCCAAGAGCGATATAGCGGTTCTCGCATCTGTGCGGCACACTTAAACCTTTGCTGATTAAGCTGTTCAGGATCGCGAATGTACCTCTTGTGAATCAGAAACGCTATAAAGTTATCAAGGTACTACATTTACCAAGCGGCTAATCCTCTAAACGTCTTACTGTCTAGTTTCTAGCCAACGAATCGCACCACACCCCATCACCCCACACCCCATCACCCCAACAATTGTAAAGAAATATTACAATTATGCCGTTATAACAGCTTACCATCTTGACAGGAGAGAAAGACAGTGGTTATAGTAGAGACACATACCCGGGTAAACCAATTTAGTGATATGCAAGACAAGCAAAAAGTCACACTGTACCTTCCCCCTGGAGTCCATCGTCAACTAAAGATAAAAGCCGCGGTCGATGAAGAATCGATGTCAGGGCTGGTGGAAAAAGCGATCGCTTTTTACCTGAAATACCCCGAAAAGGTAGAAGAAATCGAAGCCGCCGCCTATGGCAAAACCTATCAGGTTCATGTCTGTCCCGAGTGTGATGCCGCGTTAGTGATGAAAGAAGATCGGCTAAGGTCGATCAAACGCCAGCCCGCAATAGTGGGCGACGAGTTCCCGCTCGAAGTTCCCGAACCCGTTGGCGCCCAAGGAACCACAGAGGGAGAAGCAGCCTTAGTTCCCTGCTAAACTCTCAGTAGCCGAACAAGGCAGCCACAGCCATCAGCCGCCCAAGGTCAAAACCGTTACCACAAATAGGGTCGATGTTATGAAAGAAGAGCTAGAAATTCTCGTCAAGGCTCAGTATCCCCTGATTTACCTCGTCACCTCCGAGGAGGAAAGGGCGGAAGAAGCCATCAGCAAAATAGCCCAACTAAATACACAACATCGACGGGTGTTTGTCTGGACTGTCACCCACGGCATGATCGAACTGGGTCAACCGCGCCAAACCAGTCAACATAATACCGTGTCGCCAGAAGCGGCGATCGAATGGGTAGTGCGTCAACGGGAAGCGGGCATCTACATCTTTAAAGACCTGCATCCGTTCATCACTTCTGCTCCGGTGACTCGCTGGTTAAGAGATGCGATCGCCAGCTTTAAAGGAACCGAAAAAATCATTATTTTAATGTCTCCCCTGCAAGAAGTCCCCATAGAACTAGAGAAAGATGTGGTAGTTCTGGATTTTCCCCTGCCCGACATGGGAGAGTTAGATACGGTTCTCTCGCAACACCTAAGCAAAAATCAAAATCGTCGTACCACCACAGAGGTCCGGGAAAAACTCCTGAAAGCGGCCTTAGGTTTAACCAAAGATGAAGCCGAAAAAGTTTACCGCAAAGCCCATGTAAAAGCGAACAAATTGACGGAAGACGAGGTAGAAATCGTCCTTTCCGAGAAAAAACAACTGATTCGCCGCAACGGAATTTTAGAATACGTTGAAGAAGACGAGACCATCAACGCCGTCGGTGGTCTGGAAGAATTAAAAAAATGGTTAAAACAGCGATCGAACGCCTTTACAGAAAGAGCCAGAGGTTACGGACTCCCCCAACCGAAAGGAATGCTAATTTTAGGAGTACCCGGCTGTGGTAAGTCCTTAATCGCTAAAACCACCTCGCGCCTCTGGAGTTTACCGCTCCTGCGCTTAGATATGGGACGGGTTTACGATGGTTCCATGGTGGGACGGTCTGAGGCTAACCTGCGTAATGCCCTAAAAACTGCCGAATCCATCTCTCCAGCCATTCTTTTCATCGATGAATTAGATAAAGCTTTTGCCGGTGGCACGGGATCCGCCGATTCCGATGGGGGAACCTCTAGCCGCATCTTCGGCTCCTTCCTGACTTGGATGCAGGAAAAAACCTCGCCCGTCTTCGTCATGGCCACAGCTAACCGGATTGAACGGCTACCCGGGGAATTTCTCCGCAAGGGGCGCTTCGATGAAATCTTCTTTGTCGATTTGCCCAATTCCGAAGAAAGACAAGATATCTTTAATATTCACCTGACTAAACGACGCTCCGACATTTCTCGCTTCGATTTGGAGCAGTTAGCCAAGGTATCCGATGGGTTTTCCGGTGCGGAAATAGAACAGGCGCTGATTGCCGCCATGTATGAGGCCTTCGCCCAAGATCGCGAATTCACGCAATTAGACATTATTGCGGCGATTAAGGCGACTCTGCCCCTATCTCGCACCATGACCGAACAGGTGACAGCCCTGCGTGATTGGGCCAGACAACGCGCCCGACCTGCTTCGGCCTCCGTCGCTGAGTACCAGCGATTGGAGTTCTAACAGACTTTCGCCCGCTCCCAACGGGATGAAAGGCTAGTTCTCAGGGACTAGCAATGCCTCGAAAAGCCGCTTGGCGGCACTCTTTAACTCTCAATCTGTTGTTGTTAATTCTTAATCTACAAAGAGGAAATTCCAATGTCTCATTTTAGCACTCTCCGGACCAAAATCACCGATGCCGAAATCCTCAAAGCTTCTCTCCGCGACCTCGGCATCAGCGTGAAAACCGAAGCCGATGTTCGTGGTTACAACGGTCAACGGGTTCGCTCCGACATCGTTGCTGTTCTCGATGGCGAATATGATCTCGGTTGGTCTCGCAATACCGACGGCAGTTTCGATTTAATCGCTGACCTCTGGGGTGTAGCCAAAAAACACAATCAAACCGAATTGATCAACTCGATCAACCAAAAATACGCTGTGAACAAAACCCTATCCGAAGTGAAACAGCGCGGTCTGCAAAACGCTAACGTTAAGCTAGTCGTTCAAAGCTAAGATTTACAGCGCGTTCCCAAGCCTAGGGGTTGACCAGTTCGGTTAACCCTTTTTTCTGTCTGTGGGGTATGTTAAGAATAGTAAAATTAACTTGACAAAAATGCTCCGACCCGAAGAAAGAACTAAACTCGATCCGACCAAAGACAGCGATTTTTATGCTTTTCCCCGCTTTGTCACCCACGTGGATGAGGGTTTTATCGATCGATTAACCGCTCTCTACCGAGAGATATTATCGCCGAATACGCGCATTTTAGACCTGATGAGCAGCTGGGTGTCCCATTTACCGGAGGAGATGGAATTTGAGCATATCGAAGGTCACGGGATGAATGGGGAGGAGTTAGCCAAAAATCCCCGCTTGCATAGTTATTTTGTCCAAGACCTGAATGCACAGCCAAAATTGCCCCTAGGGGATAGTTCTTTTGATGCGGTGTTAATCACAGTATCGGTGCAGTATTTGCAGTATCCAGAGGCGATTTTTGCGGAACTGTATCGCATTTTAAAGCCTCATGGTCTGGTGGTGGTCAGTTTTTCCAATCGGATGTTTTACCAAAAAGCGATCGCTGCTTGGCGCGATAATAGCGATTTAGGCCGGGTAGCGTTAGTGAAATCCTATTTTAAATCGGTGGCGGGATTTAGGGAAGTACAGGCGATCGTTCGTCCTGCTACTACCCCCAGTTTCCTGCAAATGTTAGGAATTATGGTTGCTGATCCCTTCTATGCAGTCATAGGAAAAAAAGAATCTTCTCTAGGATTATAGTCATCGTTAACACTCAGAGGGCTATTCTGATAATACATACATACTGCGAGCAACACCATCTAGGGTCTGCTGAAAAAGTTTTTCGTGGGGACAGGGTGTGGGGTGTGGGGTGTGGGGTGTGGGGTTTTACCGGTTTTGAGGTGGCCAATTACCTAATTTTCAGGGAAAAAGTGCCTCAATTTTTTGCATGAGTGCATGAGGAGAAAACGGGTTTCTCGGAGAAACCCATTTTCTGTGCGTTACTCAACGGATTTAGTATGAAATGACTAGAGGACCAAAAGTAACCCGATGGATTGTGCAGATTTGTGGGTGATCCCACCCTTGTCATTTCCTAACTGTGCATTGGACACTTTCCGCCAGAAACCAATTTTTCTAAAAATTGGCTATTATCAAAAAAATGTTCGACATAAGTTAGTTTTAAATCTGCATTTACATCAGCAATTGTAATGCCATATACTTCTATTAGTTTGTTGGTAGGCGCATGACCTTTAAATTCTCCTTGATGTGTTCCCCAATGTCTCCATTTAAAAATAACTCTTGGCGGACCGCTATAAGCCTCAATAACTTCCCAAACAAAACCAGTTTTAAAAGCATTCATAAAACTGGCTGCACCTGATTCAAAATCTTCAGCTTTTGAACTATAAACCGGTGTTTCGCCTAAAAATAAATTATAAGTTCCGCGTTCTATAATATCTTGTACTGTATATTCAGGACCGTGGTTAGTACGCATTCTAAATTGATCTATATCAACCGATGTCCATTGATTGGGATTTAGCTTGTAAGTGGCTTCCATTTCAAATGTTCTTACTAAATTCTGTGCAATAGCTTCTAAGGAGCCAGTGGGATGATGTTTTTCGCTTTGCACCCTTAACGTTTTATTCGTTCCTGAATAATCTGGGCGTTTTCCATAACGCCATTCTATGCCGTCATCAGCCGCAAGTACATTATCTCTATCTTGTATTTGAATAGGAATATTTTCTTCTGACATATTTAACTCCTTCTGTGATCTTTAAAATTGCTGAGACTTACCTAAAAAACAAATATCTCGTATTTGCCTAACGGCTTAATTGAGGGGCAAACGATCACGTTTCCCTCCCAACAAAAACCTACCAATATTGTCCGCTCCAATGGTGTGTTATGCCCGATCGCTTAACTATGTCTTAATTTTCATGATCGCAAATAACCCCTGTGGACTGATAAGCTGCCCGCGCATTTAAATTGCTTGTTGAGACGAGGCAAGAGGCAAGAGGCAACAGTAAAGGAATTGGAGGAGATTCAGCTAATCTAAGAATAAGCAGTTTAAATAGGGCTTGCTGAATAAATGTGAAATGTAGGCAAGGTAGGGGTTTTGTGGCTTTACGAGCGAAACAGGTGCAAGATTTTTGCGTCTTCATCGGCCCGCGTCCTGTAGGGGCGAAGCATTTGGGCAATAACCTATCGGTGAAACCGGAGATTTTCTATCCGAATGCTTCGCCCGTACTTTTTGCCGCAAACCCTAAATATGTCTTAGCTTACCAGCGCGTCCGCTTCGCCCTAATCTAAATCCTGTTGTGGCAACGATATCAGAGTTTTGTTTTTTACTTTTTGAACAGTCAACCAAACATTTAAACCGTCCACAACTGCTGTTGCCGTTGTGCTAGAATGGCGAAAAATTCTCGCCATTGATAATTGTGTTAGCAGAGTTAGCCGCCGCCGAAATCGCTAAAATCGCCTTTGAAGCTGTTATCGGTAAATTAACGGAAGCATCCATGGATAAAGGTGTAGAATTGTGGCAAAAAATTAAGCAAAAGTTACAAAAGGAACCCACCGCAGCGAAGGTTTTAGCGGCAGCCGAACAAACTAAATCCGAGGCGATGATTGAACAGCAAGTAGTTCCTTTTTTACAGGTAGAAATGCTCAAAGACCCCAATTTTGCCCAAGAAATCCAAATCCTAGCACAACAAATTAAACAAGTTATCAACAGTGGCAATCAAGAAAATATCGCCATGGATGCTACAGCTTATGATAATAGTACCGTTAAAATGGTAGGAAAAATTGAGGCTGATACAGTTAATTTCTAAACCTTTTTGTTTCTCCTGTACTTGCGCCCAAAATGTAAGTAGGTAGGCCTTAAAAATTATCAGATGCCCCCCTTATTAAGGGGGGACTAAGGGGGGATCAGCACCCCCCTTATTAAGGGGGGACTAAGGGGGGATCAGCACCCCCCTTATTAAGGGGGGACTAAGGGGGGATCGAACCTAAAATCCATTTTAAATTTAATTGTAACCAGCTACTTAACATTTACTTATTTTTATCTCAAGAAAAACCCCAATTTTTCTCATGACTTCAGAAACTAATTCCAACGAGATTAATCTATCGGCAACGGCCCAGGATCAATCTAAAGTAAATTTAATTGGCAAAATCGAGACTAAAAATCTAATACTTTCCGAGGAACTTTTAAACCGATTGGAAACTTCATCGGGGGGTATTTTCAAGGGAGGGAATGCTCGAAAACGTCTCGCCTATTGGCAGGGAAGGAAGGAGGAAATCACCCAAATTAAGCAGTGGTTTACTGATCCAAATGTTGCGATGATTGGCATCAAAGGAGTTGGAGGAATTGGAAAATCTACCCTAGCCAGCAAAATTTTTGAGGAGGAAATTCCCCTCGATCCTTCCCTAGGGGACGATAAAGATTTATTCCCAAAACGCTTTTGGTGGGAAGCGGGAAATCTGGGCGGATTTAGTGGTTTAGCTCGCCAACTCCTGACGGAATTTGGTTATCCTGTCCCCGAAAAAGAAATAGATTTACAGGAAGCTTTAATCAGACAATTGCAACGCCATCGCCACCTAATTATTATTGATAATCTAGAGAGTTTATTAGGGAAAGATGGTTCTTGGAATAATGAATTTTATCAGCAGTTTTTCACTGCTTGGATAGAAAAAGGTGACACTAGCAAAATTATAGTCACCACCAGAGAAAAGCCCAAAACTAAGGGTTTTAACCGTTGGATTGAGCTAAAAGGTTTGAAACCACCTGAAGGGGCGCAATTGTTAGCAGAATCGCAAATAACAGGGGATCTAGAGAACTTTTCTCGACGGGTGGATGGTCATCCATTACTCCTGCGATTGGTGGCGGATTTAATCTTAGCAGAATTTCCGCAAAACCCCAGTTTAGAAAGGTTAGCGGATTTAGGATTAGGAAATTTATCGCAACTTTTGAGCGATCCGCAGGTGGTGGGGAGCCATCGTCAAGAGACAGTGGGAATTGCTTTAGTTTTAGATGCTAGTTTTCAGCGACTTAGCCAAAGACAGCAGGAATTATTCACTAAAACCAGCATTTATCGCCGAGAATTTGATTCTCCGGCAGCCAAAGCGGTGATGGATAATTACCCAGAGATCGCACTATCCGAGATCACGGCAGATCTGCGAGAATTGCAGCGACGATCATTATTAGAAGAAAAAGAGGAAAATCGCCAGCGAATTTTTAGTTTTCAGCCTTTAGTTTGGGAATATGCACAATACAAAGCCGGCGATCAAAGGGAATTACACCAAAAAGCGATCGCCTATTATCTTTCTATTGCTCAACCCGACTCCTGGGAAATCCTCAACGATGTGCAACCTTACCTAGAAATTTTCTATCATCGCTATCAGTTAACCGAGTACGACAATGCTTTTGATATTCTCCGTGCTATCGAGAATTTTCTCACCCTGGGGGGGTATTATCAAACCCTAGCGGATTATTACCTTGAATTAGTCACTGTTTACCAACAACAGGAGGAGCAAACCAACTGGAAATATACCGCATCCCTCACCAGTTTAGGCAATGTTTACTATTCCCTAGGAGAATACCAAAAAGCGATCGAGTTTCATCAACAGTCTTTAGCAATCGATCGGGAAATCGGTGATCGGGGGGGTGAAGCGAATTCCTACAATAATTTAGGCAATGTTTACAAATCCCTAGGAGAATACCAAAAAGCGATCGAGTTTTATCAACAGTCCTTAGCAATCACACGGGAAATCGGTGATCGGGGGGGTGAAGCGAATTCCTACATGGGTTTAGGCAATGTTTACAAATCCCTAGGAGAATACCAAAAAGCGATCGAGTTTTATCAACAGTCCTTAGCAATCACACGCGAAATCGGTGATCGGGGGGGTGAAGCGAAATCCTACGGTAATTTAGGCAATGTTTACTA
>NZ_SFBV01000160.1:0-12416 GCF_007095585.1 Microcystis sp. M_OC_Ca_00000000_C217Col | reverse complement strand
TTTTAGTTTTTCTATTAAGCTCAACATATATTTAAAAAGTTGCCGGTCACTTCTCATTTTACCTGATATTGATCGCTTTTACTTTTGATATTCTGATGGGAGAATGAAACAGCCCTACCTTATCAAGGGGGGCAGGGGGGATCAGAGGCAAAATCTATCTTCAATTTAATTATAACTACTTACTTACCTACATTAATCTCATTCCGAGATTTCGATCGAACTCACCACTCTTTGCCAACGTTTTTTCCAGTGGCTAGTCGGTTCTAAATCAGAGAGAGCCTGTTCGCTGCGACGACGTTGTATGATAACTTCGGCTGGGTCGGTTAAAGTCGCGTCTCGATAGGGAATAGCGGCTTTAGTTTGCAGATGTTCCCGTTCCTGTGCCGATAGAGATGGGGGTAAGGACAAAAAACTGGCTATTGTCCCTGGCGATCGCCGTCCGACGCTATCGGTGGCTCCAATCTGCAATCCTGCTAATTGTAAAGCCCTTCGCACCGAGGCAGCACAGGAATAGGTGACTAAATAACCCGTCGGACTCAGACATTTGGCCACTAAAGCTAAAAACTCCACCGTCCACAGTTGCGGACATTTACCCGGGGAAAAGGGATCGAGAAAAATTGCCTCTGCTTGAAAACCCGCCTCAATCACCTTGGTTATCGTCTGTCGCGCATCCCCGATTAACAGTTTAGCGGTGAGATTAGGCAAGTCTAGCCGGTGATTATGGGCAAAATCGTTTAAATATTGGGGAATTGGTTGACTCCAACTATTTAAGAGATTTTCTCTAATAGCTGCTAGGGGAACCATTTGATCGCTTTCCAAAGCTAATAATTCTACCCGACAATCCCCCCTAACTTGCCAAATGGCCGCTAAGGCTGCGGCGGCATTATACCCTAAGCCGTAACAAATGTCAAGAATTTTCAGATTATTGCTCTGGTCTGCTTTCGCTGCCAGACGACTGGAGAGGATAAATTTTTTCTCAGCCTCTTCCCTTGCCCCGGAGGTAGAATGATAACATTCGCCGAATTCGGTCGAAAAAAAGGTATAAGAACCATCCTCAGTGACTTTTTGCGGGTAAGCTTCGGGGGAGACAAGCATGGTGATGGAGAATGTCTTTGAGGTGAATATCGGTTTCTAGCAAGCAAGCGTGACCACTATTGGGCAGAATCGTTAATTTTGCGGCGGGTAACTGCTGAATTAGGCGTTTAGCCTCCGCTACCGATGGTAACAGTCGATCTCCTTGACTGGCTATCACTAACACCTCCAATTGCAGATCTTTTAACTCGCTGGCACTAACCTGAAACCGTTGTAACTGGGATAAACGCCAGCTAATCGTCTTCGGTGGGACGTATTGCATGGCTTTGAGGAGAGAGCGGCGATCTTCCCTGGATATTCGACCCAGAGCGGCGAGAAAGGGTAAAATAGTTAGTGCCGAGCTGCCGTGGATGAAATCGGGCATTATCTGGGTGATACCGATTCCCAAGCTTAAAAGAGGTCTTTGATTAAAAGAAGAAGCGGGGTTAATTAAAATCAGTTTTTTAATTAATTTTGGTGATTTTGTCGCTATTTTCAAGGCTAAACAGCCACCAAAAGACTCACCGCAGAGATAGACTTTTCTCGATTGTCCCTTTAATTCCTGTGCCAATAAAGCAATCACGCAATCGCTTAATTCCTCCCAATCACCGAGATATTGCGGGGAAATCGCCAAACAACGCAGATCGAAGTAAGGAGCAAGGTTTTTAATCTGACGATGGTAGAGTTGGCCGCTGCCATCCATTCCGGGTAAAAATACAAACAGGGGATAATCGGGACGGGGATGACGGGGAATAATCCAACTGACAGTTTGTTCCATTGTGCAACAAGCGCGATCGATGTTAAAAAAGTTTTTTCTAGTTATCTATACTTAAGGATAATTAATGTTAGAGAGATTTGCCAATTTTAATAGTAAGACTAACCCCCAACCTATGGATGGTTTCTCCCTGCTCCCCAATCCCTGATAACTGATAACTGATAACTGGATTAACTGAGCTAAATTTTTAGGCCGCTGCTAAATTAGCAGCCACGAAATCCCAATTAACCAACTTGGTTAAAAAGTCGCTGATGTAATCGGGACGACGATTTTGGTAGTCGAGATAATAAGCGTGTTCCCACACATCCATAGTTAAGAGGGGAACCTGTCCGGCGGTTAAAGGATTGTCAGCGTTGCCGGTTTTGGTAACTTTGAGAGTACCGTTATCGAGAACCAACCAAGCCCAACCGCTACCGAATTGAGTAGCGCCCGCAGTTTTGAAAGCTTCGACAAATTTCTCGAAACTACCGAAATCTGCGTTAATTTTAGCGGCTAAAGCACCGGTAGGCGCACCGCCACCACCCGGTTTCATGCAGTCCCAATAAAAACTATGATTCCATGCTTGGGCGGCATTGTTGAAAACCCCAGCTTTAGAGGCATCACCAGCAACCTTAACGATAACTTCTTCTAAAGAGAGAGCATCGAGTTCCGTATCTTTGACCAAACCGTTATAGTTATTGACATAAGCGGCGTGGTGCTTGTCGTGGTGGAATTCTAGGGTACTTTTGGTGATACAAGGCTCTAAGGCAGTGTAATCGTAGGGTAAAGGGGGAAGTGTGTAAGCCATGTGTGGTTCTTTATATCCTCTCTTGAGAGCTTGTTTAAGTTAGTGTTGATAAAACTTTACATACTCGATCATAGCACCGAAGGAGACTTGATCAGTGATCAGTGATCAGCTTTTTCTCCCTTCTCCCTTCTCCCCCATCACCCCAACCCTAACTCCTGACTGATAACTGATTACTGATAACTGATAACTGAAAAATCACCCCAACCCCCATCGACCGTCTCCTAAATCCTGAGAAGATTACCAAACAATGTTAAAATAATTCCCGTACTGTAGGCGCTTGCAGATTCCTGTGGGCGTGGCAGGGCGGGAGAAAAATGATTCCGTTCGGAATTAAACCAAAAAAGCTCCACTGGCAACGGCAGTAGATTTTATCTCACTGGGTTGACTGGTTGGCACTTCCTCAAATTACGGATCAATACAAAATTATCATTTACAGATCTTTCTTGGTAACTTATGGCACAGCGTACACGCTTAGGTGAAATCCTTCGTCCCCTCAATTCGGAATATGGTAAAGTTTCCCCCGGTTGGGGAACTACCTTGCTGATGGGAGTGTTTATGGCTCTGTTTTTAGTCTTTTTGCTGATTATTTTACAGATCTACAACTCCTCCCTAATTTTAGAAGGATTTAATGTAGATTGGGGTCAGTAAGCAGATTCCAACAATCTTGTCGGCATTTTTGGACGCAGAATTGTCCCGCAGACTTTAGCAGGTGGGTTATTGCCCACCGCGATTTTTTTATTAGGAGCAGAAAAATGAATATTTTTGGGATTGGATTGCCGGAAATGGGGTTAATTCTCTTGATTGCCCTGCTAGTTTTCGGACCGAAAAAATTACCAGAAATCGGTCGCAGTTTAGGCAAAACGATTCGAGGATTTCAAGAAGCATCCAAGGAATTTGAAAGTGAATTTAAGCGAGAGGCCCAGCAGATTGAAGACTCGGTAAAAATCAAAGCGGAATTAGAAGAAAGTCAATCTCCTAGGGATCAAACTCGTTCCAGTTAAAAACTGTGTAGAGATGTAGAGTAGGTCAAATTCGAGGCTATCCGCTAGATTAACATCGAGAATGACCAAATCGAGGTTAAATTGGCAGTTTTACCATCGGCCACCATTTCTACTTGTTAGTTTTTTTGACCGAGAAAGGGGTAAATCAGGTTTCGGAGCGCAAAATCGTCTTTAAACATGATAATTTTGGCAGCAGTCACAGCCATAGTTGAATGAGTAGGCAGAATATATCATTAGTTTGAGAATTCCCAGAAGGCAAGGAAAAAATGACTATTTCCTTGCTATAAGTATTGTAAATGTCAAGAGTGTTAACTGAATGTCTATAGTGGTATCCCCCGAACAAGTCCATCAAATCGTCAACAACCTCCATCACGATCCCTTTGAGGTTTTGGGGGCCCATCCCCTAGAAGAAGAAGGAAAAGTCAATAAATGGGTTGTTAGAGCCTATTTACCGAAAACCACGGCCGCTTGGGTTATTTTACCGTCCCAAAGACAAGAATATCCCATGACGACCGCTTATCACCCCCATTTTTTCGAGTGCGTTATCGATATCAGTGAACTGAACAATTATCAATTACGCATCCACGAGGGAGAACAGGAACGAGTAATCTATGATTCCTATGCCTTCCGTTCTGCCAAACTGAGCGATTTTGATTTACACCTGTTTGGGGAGGGCAACCATCATCGCATTTATGAAAAATTAGGGGCGCATTTAGCCGAAATCGAGGGTATTAAAGGGGTTTATTTTGCCGTTTGGGCCCCTAATGCTCGCAACGTCTCGATTATTGGTGATTTTAATAGCTGGGATGGTCGTGATCACCAAATGCGGAAACGTAATAATATGGTCTGGGAATTGTTTATCCCGGAAATCGGTGTTGGCACTAAATATAAATACGAGATCAAAAATTGGGAAGGTCATATTTACGAAAAATCTGATCCCTACGGTTTTGCCCAAGAAGTACGCCCGAAAACCGCCTCGATCGTGGCCAATTTAGATAGCTATACTTGGGATGATAGCGATTGGATGGAAAAACGCCGCCATAGCGATCCTTTAACTCAACCGGTTTCCGTTTACGAATTACACCTCGGTTCTTGGCTGCACGCTTCTAGTGCCGAACCACCCCGTTTACTTTCCGGGGAAGGGGAACCGGTTCCCGTGTCGGAATGGAACACTGGGGCGCGCTTTTTGAGTTACTACGAGTTAGCCCAAAAACTAATTCCCTACGTTAAAGAATTAGGTTACACCCATATCGAATTATTACCGATCGCCGAGCATCCTTTTGATGGTTCTTGGGGTTATCAAGTGACGGGTTATTTTGCCCCCACCAGTCGCTACGGCAATCCTGAAGATTTCATGTATTTTGTCGATCAATGTCACCAAAATGGCCTTGGTGTGCTAGTGGATTGGGTCCCCGGTCACTTCCCCAAAGATGGCCACGGGTTAGCTTTCTTTGATGGTACTCATCTTTATGAACACGGCGACCCGCGCAAAGGGGAACACAAGGAATGGGGAACCTTAATTTTTAACTACGGTCGCAACGAAGTCAGAAATTTCCTGGTGGCTAATGCCCTATTTTGGTTCGATAAGTACCATATTGACGGTATTCGCGTGGATGCGGTGGCTTCTATGCTCTATCTCGATTATTGTCGTAAAGATGGGGAATGGGTGGCCAACGAGTACGGTGGCCGGGAGAATTTAGAGGCCGCCGAATTCCTGCGTCAAGTCAATCATGTAATTTTTAGCTATTTCCCCGGAATTCTGTCAATTGCCGAAGAATCCACCGCTTGGCCGATGGTGTCCTGGCCCACCTATATGGGCGGTTTAGGCTTTAATTTGAAGTGGAATATGGGCTGGATGCACGATATGCTCGATTATTTCGGCATGGATCCCTGGTTCCGTCAATTCCATCAAAATAATGTCACTTTTAGTATGTGGTATAACCACAGCGAGAATTATATGCTGGCTTTGTCCCACGATGAAGTGGTTCACGGCAAAAGTAATATGATTGGCAAAATGCCGGGGGATGAGTGGCAAAAATTTGCCAATGTCCGGGCATTATTTGGTTATATGTTTACCCACCCCGGCAAGAAAACCATGTTTATGAGCATGGAATTTGGCCAGTGGAGTGAGTGGAATGTTTGGGGTGATTTGGAGTGGGGTCTTTTGCAGTACGAACCCCATCAACAGCTAAAACGCTTTTTTACTGATTTGAACGCCACCTATAAGAGTGAACCTGCTTTATATACCCAGGATTTTGGTCAGGATGGCTTTGAGTGGATCGACTGTAGTGATAATAGTCATAGCGTCGTTTCTTTCCTGCGCTGGAGCAAAAATTGGCAGGAGTTTCTGGTGGTGGTCTGTAATTTTACTCCCCAACCCCACAGCCATTATCGCGTTGGTGTACCCCATCCCGGTTTTTATCAGGAAATCTTTAACAGCGATGCGGGTAAATATGGCGGTAGTAATATGGGCAACCTTGGCGGTAAATGGTCGGAGGAATTGTCCTATCATAGCCGTCCCTACTCGATTGATCTCTGTTTACCGCCTTTAGGGGTTTTAGTTCTCAAAATCAGTCCTAATGCTTCTGGGGAATAGGGGAATAGGGGAATAGGGGAATGGGGAGATGGGGAAATTCAACTAACACCCTAACACCCTAAAACCCCAACACCCCAACCCCTAACAAAAAAATTTAGAGGTCATCTTGCAGAAAGTGGCCTCTTTTTTGGGTGAATTTTCCAGAAACTATTAAGTTGTCAAATTAGCGAGCAGTGTTTGCACCCATTCTTGAGCGAGTTCTTCCACGTTGCCATTACTGTCGAGATGGCTAAGAATATATTTTTGTCGTTGGTGAGCTAATTCAGCGAGACTACCGATATCAACAAAACTTTTTGGCAAACGATCATTCTCAAAGGAATATTGACCGACGTGGTTGGCTTCGATCTGCTGACGATCAATCCAGAATCCCCATCCTTGCGGTGCGGTATTCAGTTCCGAGAGAAATTCTAAGGTCTTCATTGGCGTACTCCTTAGCGGGAATTATCTGGTTTATAACCGCAGAAAGTGGGCATTTTCCTCCGTCGAGCATCAAAACCATAAACAAGCAAAAGTATCTGTATATTTAGTGACTAAATAAGACAGATCCGCCCTGGATGCAGCCCAGAGAAAAGCCAGTCAAAAACTAACCCATCAGGATCACCGTATCGATGACGTGGATCACACCATTATCCGCCTCGATATTACCCGCGACCACCGTGGCATTTTTCACCTCAAAACCTTCGCTACAATCAATGGGAATCGGTGAACCCTCTAGAGAAGTCACTACAGCCAATTTCGCCAAATCTTCCTGCATATATTTGCCCGCAACGACGTGATAGGTGAGAATTCGGGTTAATTGGGGGATATTCTGCACTAGGGTTGTAATCGTCCCGGGGGGCAATTTGGCAAAAGCTTCATCGGTGGGGGCAAAAACCGTGAAGGGGCCGGGACTTTTTAGGGCATCCACAAGATTAGCGGCTTGTACCGCCGTCACTAGCGTTTTAAAATTATCGGCACTGACCGCAATATCGACAATATCTGCCATAAACTTGACTCGATCCTCAAAAAAATCATCTATTTCAGATTTTAAACTTAATCTTGTCCCAAAGATCGTTCTAGGGATGGGGTGTGGGGAAGTAACTGATAACTGATAACTGATAACTGATAACTGATAACTGATAACTGATAACTGATAACTGATAACTGATAACTGATAACTGATAACTGATAACTGATAACTGATAACTGATAACTGACTTCTAACCCGATTTTGGACAAAGATAAGCAAAAATTATTTATTGACTCCAAAAACTTGAGAATATTTAAATTAACATTTCGCAATATTTACAAATTCTTAAGAATTAATTGAGAAAGATTTTTATTTAACAACGATGTTATGAAGGTAACAGCGATTTGATAGAATTTCATAATGGGTTACTCTGTGCTTTTTTGGGCAACAATGGTTGAAACCCTTGCCACATCTACAGGGTGATCCTAATTAAGACGGGTAAATGAGTCAATTTCACCCACAACGATGATCTTTTTTTTGTGTAGTTTTATTGCAAAAAAAAAGTTTTTTTGACAAAAAACACAAAGTATGATAAGTGCGCCAATGTATTTCTGGCTGCGATTAATTATTGCCGAGTGGGGGTTGGGGAAACGGGAAGCTAAATCATTTGTACTAAAATTAATTGAGGTTAAAATCAGAGCATTTCCTGTTTCCAAGTGATCAAATACAGAAAAGCAGCAATTCGATCGAGAAATCGATCAAAACAGCCTAGACTAGAAAAATAATCCTCTATCCTGACAGCTATCCTGTGGAGATTACTTTTTTAGGAACCAGTTCCGGGGTTCCCACTCGTTCGCGTAATGTCTCTAGTATCGCCCTTCGTTTGCCGCAACGGGCGGAAATATGGCTGTTTGACTGTGGAGAAGGAACTCAACACCAGTTACTGCGTAGCGACCTAAAAAGTTCCCAAATCCGACGCATTTTTATCACCCATATGCACGGGGATCATATCTTTGGTTTAATGGGATTGTTAGCCAGTATCGGATTAGCTGGTTCTGCTCAGGATATTGATATCTACGGACCTCCCGGACTAGGGGACTATCTGCGTGCTTGTGCTAAGTATTCCTATACTAATTTCGCCAATCGGGTGCGTGTCCATCCCGTTTCCCCCGGCATACTCTACGAAGATGAAGAATTTACCGTCTCCTGTCAGCTATTAAAACATCGTATTCCCGCCCACGGTTATCGCATCGCCGAAAAAGACCGTCCTGGACGTTTTGATGTGGAAAAAGCCAACGCTTTAGGTATTCCCCCCGGACCAATTTACGGCAAGCTGAAAAAAGGGGAAACTGTCACCCTTCCCGATGGCAGAAAAATTCGCGGTCAGTCCCTCTGCGGGGAAACGGAAATCGGCCGTAAAATAGCCTATTGTACCGATACTATTTTCTGTGAAGGCTCGATCGAATTGGCACGGGATGCAGATGTGCTAATTCATGAGGCGACTTTTGCTCACCAAGATGCCGGATTAGCCTTTGAAAGTGTTCATTCCACTTCGACGATGGCAGCCCAGGTGGCCTTGGCAGCCCAGGTAAAATTGTTATTAATGACCCATTTTAGTCCCCGTTATCTACCGGGGAATTCTCTGGATATTTCCAATCTGTTAGAGGAAGCGCGGGCAATTTTTCCTAACACTAAATTAGCCTACGATTTCCTCACCTACGAAGTCCCCCGCAACCGTCAAGAAATGGTCTTAGGAGTTAAATAATTATGCCAGCAGCAGTAGAAGAAAAAAGCATGGTTCCCACGGTTTTAGTGGGTATTGGTGGCACGGGTAACGAAATTTTATCGCGATTGCGTCGCTTAATCGAGGAAAGTTATGGCAGTTTGAGTAATTTTCCGATTGTCAGTTTTTTGGTGGTTGACACGGATAAGGATTATAAAATCAGTAATCCTGAAGCTGCTGGCAGTGCTTTTAAAGATAACGAAAAACACTGGGCCCGGGTGAGTGGAAAACAGGTACAGGAGATGGTATCTGACATGGATAGATATCCCTGGATTAATAGTTGGTTTCCCCCGGAATTAGAGAGAAATATTACTTCCCTAGAAGCGGGAGCGGGACAAATTCGCGCCTGTGGCCGTTTTGCTTTATTTTGTAATTATCATGAGATCCAAAGAAAATTTCTGGACGCGGTGAGACGGGTAAAGGGACAAGAAAACTTTATGCTTGATCGCTATGGAATTAAAGTTAGTAATAGTGCTATTAATGTCTTTACCACGGGGTCTTTAAACGGTGGTACGGGTAGCGGAATGTTAATCGATCTAGGCTACTGTATTCGTAATTGGTTACGAGGAGAAAGTAGTCCTTTAAGTACGGCAATTGTTCCCACTCCTGAAGCATTTGCGGGGATTAGTGTCGGCGATCGAGTTTTGGCTAATGGTTACGCTGCTCTGATGGAATTAAATTACTTTTCTGACTACAGAACCGAATATCATCAACAGTTTAGCAGTGGTTTGGTCGATGAAGTTGTTAGTAAATTACCCCCCTTTGATTTTACCTATTTAGTGGGGACAAAAAACGGAGAAGGTGATTTTAAACTCAGTCAAATTCGGGAAATGATCGCCCAAAATATCTTCCTAGATATGACCTCTGATTTTGCCCCCCATAAGCGTTCCATTAGAGATAATATTAAGGGTTCTTGGGCGCAAGCTGACCCGGGGGGTCGCGGTTATCCTAAGCAATTTATGAGTTTTGGGCTATCAACTATTGAAATTCCTCTTGCCCAAATTCGTGCTTCCTTATCGGAACGTTTAGCCAAAGATTTAATTAATTGGTGGCTGAATGATTCCGTGATTTTACCCGCTCAAATGTTGGACTTAGTCAGAGGTGATATCCTCAAGAGAATGCGCTTGAGCGAAGGGGAATTAATTATGGATTTATGTGCCGACAAGGATCGCTCTTTAATTGCCATAATCTCCCAATGGACTAACGAAACTCGTCAGGAAATTAATCAAGATAATTGGCTCTCTTGTACCAAACAGGGGGTTAATATTTTAGGCAATGAACAGGGTAAAATTCTGCAATTTATTAATGATTATTTGACACCAAGAGTCGAGGAATTTAAACGCAATCATTTACTAGAATTGAGTCCCGATGAACGGCTGCACGGCGATTACCTGAAAAAGATTTATAATAACCGGGATGAAATTATTCAACGGGGTAAAAAGTCCCTAGAAATGGAGTTTTATAATATCCTTGAGGATCGGAACCGTGGGGTAAAATTTGCCGAGAGTTTTATTGTTTTAGTACGACAAATCTTCACCGACATAGCAGAAAAATTCCGTCGCGATCAAGAACAGGTTTGGAGTCAAAACGAAAGTAAACGTCAACGGGAATACGATACAGCCTTAGCGGAAATTAATGATCTGAAAGATAAACTTCATATCTCCAAAAAAGATAAGATGGAAGAATATTGTGAACAAGCTTTAACGGGATTGGAAGGCTATTTAATGGCCAATATTCAACGAAAAACCAGAGGTGCAGGAGTAGAGGTTATTAATCGTTTATTGGAACATCTTAATCAATTAGAAAGCCGTTTTAATCGCTTTCGTCAGAAATTAATTCAAAGTCGCGATCTATTTAATCTCCAAGCTAATCAACAGATTGATAGTGCCGATGCTTTGTTAATTAATGGGATTAAATTATTTGACAGACAAGAATTAAATAGTCTTTATCAAGACTTTATCGAACAATTTGCCTCGGGGATTGCTGGTAACAAAAATGCCTACGATACGGGTATGGATAACCTTTGTTTACCCCTCTCAGAAGAGATTTTAAAGCAATCTAGCCCCCTCTGGAAAGAAACGCGCCGCACCGATGAAAATATGCGTTTATTTGACATCACCGAGATTGCCGATATTCGTCAAGGTGATTTTCAAAAAGTTATCCTAAACCAAGCTAATCAACTCCTACAAAATGCTCCCGCTAGTAGTCGAATTCAGCAGGAATTAGCCGCTTGCGATCGCTTGTTAAAAATTTATAACAACGATGCCGAGATTATCAATAATCTTCGCATTGCCTACCAAAAATCGCGACCCCTAATTATGCTCAATCCTGCGGTTTTGCGGGGAAAAGATGCGGGTTTTACACCGCAATTAAATCAAAATGTTGCCCTGATTGGGGGAAGAAATACCAATAACCCAGCAGCCCAAAAAATTATGCCGAAACTGCGGGAATTTATCCCCAACGAAGACGATATTAAACCCTTAGCAGAAGTGGAAAAACATCGTCTTGTCTTCGTGCAGGAAATTGGCGGTTTTTCCCTACGCTGTCTGGAGGGAATGCGAGAGCTGCGGCAATCCTATCAGGACTGGAAAGGAGAATTTATTCTCGCTAAACGCGCCCAACAAATGGGGGAAAATCGCGATTTACCCATCCCCGTACATATCCAAAAGGAACCGCCTTTCTGGGATGTTTTTCCCGAAGATCCGAGTATTTATCAATTGGTGGTGACAGCCCGAGCTTTGAAAGTGCTTTTTCCAGAAGTCAATCGAGTCACTAATGAGAAAACAATTCGCTATGAAATTAAAACCGCAACGGGATTAAAAAAAGTCGATATCGCCACCAGTTGGGAAGATGCGGTACAGGTGTTAGAAGTAAAAGCTTGTCGCGAAGATAAGGAAAAAATTCAAAGTCAGGTGACAGCTAAGTTACAGGCTGCAGCCACTCCTGAGAAAAAACAAGCTTTGTATCGGACTTTCATTGACTATTTACAACAACGATCCGAGGAGTTAACAGGAGGAAAAGATAATACAGAATATAAACGGGAAGATGCAATTATTTTGCAGTTAATCCATAACTATAAGTTGGATAGCGGTGGAGAAATTCCTCTTTCTCCGGTGACGGAAGTGGCTAACCCAGCTTTAATTATCTGCGGTAATTGTGGACACAAAAACCCGCCTTCGTCTAATTTTTGTTCTAAGTGTGGGGCGAAATTAGTTAAGTAGAAATTAGATTTTGGGTTTGATCCCCCCTGCCCCCCTTGATAAGGGGGGTGCCGATAGGCGGGGGGATCCTCCTTGATAAGGGTAGGGTTGATTCATTTAAATTAAGTACAGCTAATTTTGAGTCAATAAATTTGACCGAATATTCTCAAGTTTATCTTGTTCTAACCAAAAGAGTTAGTCACAATAACTAATATTTAATCCTCTGCCAATATTTATTATGAATAAATTGATAA
>NZ_SFBV01000016.1:0-4886 GCF_007095585.1 Microcystis sp. M_OC_Ca_00000000_C217Col | reverse complement strand
TTTTTCGGAAAAATAGGTTGTAATGGGAGACTCTTTGTTTTCCTAGACAAAAATAATTACTTTTTCAAAAAAACACTTTTCTATTTTTTTGTTGGGTATTTTATTCTCTGGAAGTCCCTTAATTGAGGAGGCAGCAGATGGGGAGTGGTCACTGATAACTGATAACTGGTCACTGATAACTGATAACTGATAACTGATAACTGGTCACTGATAACTGGTCACTGATAACTGGTCACTGATAACTGATAACTGATAACTGAAAAAGGTGGGAATTACCCACCTTTAACTTGATTTTTGCTGAATTTGTCTAGCGACTGCTACGATCTTGGTCTAAGACGCTGACGGGGAAATTATTATAACTAACGTGATGTTTGCTAGTTTTCTGAATTTCTTCTTTGATTTGATCTAGATCAACATAGCGATCGGCTACATTAATTAAACTATCACTGGTCATCGATCGCAAACTAACCACTTCCACTCGCGCACCACGGTAACTGACGGAATCGGCAGCATAGGCCAAATCCCCATCACCACTGACAATGACTGCGGTATCATAGGAACCCACTAGAGCCATTAAATCCACGGCAATTTCCACGTCAAGATTGGCTTTTTTGGAACCATCGGGTAATTGTACTAGATCTTTAGCGATGACTCGATAACCGTTGCGACGCATCCAGAGGAGAAATCCCTGCTGTTTTTCGTTAGTGCGATCAACTCCAGTATAAAAGAAGGCGCGCAAGAGACGAGAACCAGCAGTTAAACGACAAAGTAATTTGGTGTAGTCAATTTCGATACCTAATTGCAGAGCCGCATAAAATAAATTAGAACCATCAATGAAAATCGCCACACGGCCGCGATTTTCTAGCACTTGTTCGGGGGTGAAGACTGGGGCTGTATCATAATCATCAAACATTTTATTTTTCCTCGTTTGTTTGTTAAAAGTTTAGTGTTGGGTGTTTGCCAGTTGTATCCGAAAGGACAACAGACCTTAAAAAATAGAGTTATCAAAAAATTCCTTTAGGAATCGTTTAACGGCAGTTCTAGTTTAGAAAAGATCGGTTCAGGTGTTCCTAGTTGTGGATTTGTGGGTAATCCCCATTGACAGTGTTGGGAAAAAGAGACACCATCAGGGGAGTTTTCCCCATCCTCCGACCTGAAAGTATTAAAATCAATAACAAAACCTAGTTGTTGATAAATTTTACTGCTCAAGGTCGGTATTATCGGTGAGAGTAGGTAGGCAGAGAGTCTTACGGATTCCAAAACTGCGTAGAGGACTTGTTCTACCGCTGCTTGTTGTTTCTGTTTAAATAAACTCCAGGGCGCACTCTCATCGATAAACTTGTTACTAGCGCGAATCAACGCCAATATTTCCTCACAGGCTTGATTAAATTGTAGCGCATCATACTTCTGTTCAACAATAACCCCTAGATTGATCCCCATATTCTTAAGACGATTATCGTTGGGGATATCTACGCCAGTCAACTGGGGAGGGATATTTTGGCAGTATTTTTTGACCATGCCTAGGGTGCGATTGAGGAGGTTGCCTAAATCGTTGGCTAAATCCGCGTTAAGAATATTAACAAATCTGGTTTCCTGAAAATCGCCATCCTGTCCTAATTCAATCTCTTTGACGAAATAGTAACGGACGGCATCGGCCCCATAGCGCTCAACCAAATCGAAGGGATCGAGGGTATTACCGAGACTTTTGCCCATTTTCCGCCCGTCTTTGGTCAAAAAGCCATGGCCGAACACTCTTTTGGGCAAGGGTAAACCCGCCGACATTAGCATAGCCGGCCAATAAATGGCATGGAATCTTAATATATCTTTACCGATCAGATGCAGATCGATCGGCCACCATTTGGCCAAGGCATTTTCTAGGGTGGGTTCGTCTTCCGGGTCGAGAAGGGCGGTAACATAGCCAAGAAGGGCATCAAACCAAACGTAGATGGTATGCTGACCATCGTGGGGAATGGGAAACCCCCAAGCCACATTAACCCTAGAAATGGAGAAGTCCTGTAGTCCTTGGTTAACGAAGTTGAGAACCTCATTACGCCGGCTTTCCGGTTGAATAAAATTGGGTTGATCTTGGTAAATTTGTTCTAGTTGCGCCTGATACTTAGAGAGACGGAAAAAATAGTTTTCCTCGTCGCGCCATTCGGCGGCCAGATTAGTATGAATGGGACAACAGCCATTATCTAACAGTTCTCTTTTTTCCTTAAATTCTTCACAGGCAACGCAATACCAACCCTGTTGGCGATCGAGATAGATATCGCCCTTTTCCCAGACTCTTTCAAAAAATTCGTTAACAATTGCCTGATGACGGGGGGCAGTGGTACGACTAAAGCGATCATACTGGATCTGTAGCTTTGCCCAGAGATTGGCAAAACTGGTGGCAATGCGATCGCAGTGTTCCTGGGGAGCGAGTCCTTTGGCTGCCGCAGTCCGTTCGATTTTCTGTCCGTGTTCGTCGGTTCCTGTAATTAAAAGGACAGAATTCCCCTGTAACCGCTTCCATCGTGCCATAACATCCGCTACGATCGTTGTGTAGGCACTGCCGATGTGAGGGATATCGTTGACATAATAAAGAGGTGTTGTTAAAGCAAATGTTTTTCGCTCATTCAAATCATTCATGAAATTTATTTTTTTAAATAGACGAGGCCGCCCTGGTGGCAGTCTGTAGATGATTGGGACATAATCCCCATATTTTATGATCCTCTAATTCTGTTTTATCCTTTAGTTGTGATCTAAGTCAATAAAAACAATCTTAAGGCCGATTTTTTTTTTCCATGACGCTGCTTACCCCCCTATCTACCTCTCGTTTAATTCTTGATACCACGCGCACGAGTCTGTTTACCGTCGGTCAAGAAAATCTACCCAGTCAAGGAGTGGCGATCGTGGTAAGTAACCATCGTAGCTTTTTGGACGCGCCGATTTTAATTCAAGCTTTGGGCAAAACTCTCCCGATCGCCTGTCATCACTACATGGGAAAAACGCCGCTTTTGCGGGAATTAATCGGAGAATTGGGCTGTTTTCCCTTTGATACCCCTGAAAAACGCCACCAGACTTTTTTTCGGCAAGCAACAGATTTTTTACAGTCTGGACGATGGATCGGTTTATTTCCAGAAGGTGGATCGCCGATGTTAAATTTGACTTATCCTCGTCAAATTAGCCGTTTTCAAAGCGGATTTGCCCATTTAGCCCTGGGTTGTCCCGTGGAAAATCTATCTGTCTTACCTGTGGCTATTCTCTCTGAGTCGGAAACCGCTATTAGTCCTTTTCCCGTGCGTTTGCTACGCTGGTTAGATACCACGGAACCTTTATTCGATCAAGATGGTTGGCATCCCGTTGTATTTTATCATCGTGTCAAGGTGGCGATCGGTCGTCCCTACGGAATTACTGAGAGCGATCGCTCAGATTATCAAGGTAAACAAGGAAAAAAAGCCCTTAATCGTTTAATTGGTCATTGTCAGTCGGAAATTAGCGATTTATTGCTGAAGGGCTAACGAATTCAGGAGGCAGGAGATAGCCTTGAATCAGTTATCAGTTATCAGTTATCAGTTATCAGATGTGAGTTTTCAGTTCACTGATTACTGTTTACTGTTCACTGAAAATACTGGTTCTTCGTTACTTGGTAATTGATTAGTTCGCTCTAGAAAAAAACAATTAACAAAAATCGCTAAATGCCTTTCTATATAAGGGTTCCATCCCTTATAACTCCCGTCCATTGCATAACACAAACCGAAGAGCCAAAATACTTCTCACTTCCTAACTCATAATTCATAATTGATAGTGGAGTGATTTGTTATAAGTAGGGAGGCACAATTATTTGTAGGATGGGTTAGCAGTAGCCTAACATGATCTTTTAAATAATTGGGTTGGGTTTCGTTCCTCAACCCAACCTACGGCTAGAAAATCTCAAAAAAAATCGACCCGCCCTTAGGCGGGAGACAAAGGGCAAAAAAGCAAAAGAACAAAGGGTTAAAGTCCTGGGGAGACACACGCAACCCGAAAACCGTTGTAGTTGAAGTCGGGGTAGTTCCTGCCGCGGACGGCAGAACGACAGAAATAAGGGATGATGTCCCAAGAACCGCCGCGCAGACACTTGAGATGAGAACGATTATCATTATTAATAAGCCACGCCGATCCATCCTTTGGCGCTCCGATATAGTTATCGTGCCAATCGTCTTCGCACCACTCCCAAACATTGCCACTCATGTCATAGAGTCCCCAAGCATTGGGCCTTTTCTAGCCCACAGGATGAGTTTTATCCTGAGAATTTCCGCCATACCAAGCATAATTTCCTAACTGATTAGCATCATCACCGAAATAATAGCGAGTGGTAGTCCCCGCACGACAAGCATATTCCCATTCCGCTTCCGTGGGGAGGCGATAGGTTTTCCCGGTTATTTGACTCAATTTCTGACAAAAAGCTTGAGCATTGTTCCAACTAACCTGTTCTACCGGATTTTGTGGATTATTTTTAAACGGAGAGGGATTTGTTCCCATTACTGCTTGATATTGTGCCTGAGTGACTGGATATTTCCCAATCGCAAAACTGTTGACTTTAACTTGGTGTTGAGGCTTTTCATAGCTTTTAGCATCGGGATCACTGTCAGCAGATCCCATGAGAAATTGACCTGCTGGTAAGTTCACCATCTCTAGTGTGACTCGATTGGGTAGTTTTTCGGTAAATGGAGTAGGTGAAACAGGCTTTTTGACTGCTGCCGGTGCTGGTGGAGGTGACGGGGGAGAATTCCATCCCACAGGTTGTAAGGCATTTAAAACCTGTTGTGCTGTCCATCTTTGTTTTCTATCTTTTTGCAAACACCCTTCAATAATCGGTTTAAACTCTTTCGGTAAACTGGGGATTTGTAGCTCACAATTCA
>NZ_SFBV01000159.1:0-29565 GCF_007095585.1 Microcystis sp. M_OC_Ca_00000000_C217Col | reverse complement strand
TGTGTGGAAACGAGGTCTATACCGATAGTTTCTTCCGCAAAATAGTCCTAAAAGTTTTGCCCAATAAGCACTTCAGGGTTCCATAAGCAAAAATTATCACACAAAGTCGAGAAGAGCCGTTATCAGTTATCAGTTATCAGTTATCAGTTATCAGTTATCAGTTATCAGTTATCAGATGTGAGTTTTTAAGTGTGCGGTATTAAATAAGTACCTAAACAAAATTAATTACACATCTAAGCTCTCAGCCGTCAGCCTTTTGCTGTGAGTAAACAGTGAACTGAAAACTCAAATCCGATCCCTAATAGCTGTATCGGAGTCTCCCGTCTCGGAGTCTCCTGTATCGGAGTCTCCTGTATCGGAGTCTCCTGTATCGGAGTCTCCCGTCTCGGAGTCTCGACTAGGAAATTAATTTTGCACGACTACTTAGAAGTTTTCTACTGTCTTTTTACTGATTACTGATTACTGTTTACTGATTACTGATTACTGATTACTGATTACTGTTTACTGATTACTGTTTGCTGTTTACTGCTATGAATTTTCCCTTGATTTCTGTCATCATACCCACCTATCGACGCGAAGAGCCTCTTAAAGATACTCTCGATGACCTGCTCAAACAAGATTATCCCGATTTTGAGGTGTTAGTTATCGACCAAACCGCTACCCATAGCCCTGAAATACAATCCTATCTAGAAAATCTGGCTAATCAGCACAAAATTAGCTGGTATCGGCTAGATTGGGCGAGTTTACCCGGTGCCAGAAATTATGGAGTCCGTCGCGCCCAGGGCGATATCGTTCTTTTTATTGATGATGATGTGCGGCTACCGGATAATTATCTCAAAGCACATAGTGAGAATTTTGTCAAGAACCCTGAGATAGGTGTAGTGGCCGGTCGGGTATTCGATCGCATGAAATTAGGTGACTCCCAAAAAATGGTGACAGATACCGGCAAACCCTACGAAATCGACTTTTTACCCCCCCAAGCGATGGATCCGGGCATTGCTTGGTATTACATCGATCTTGTCCACACCACTAAACCCCAGCAGGTAATCTCGGCCCGGGGCTGTAATATGTCTTTTAGAAAGGATATATTTACGAAATATGGCATTTGGTTCGATGAACGCTTTCGTGGCAGTGCCGTGCGCGAGGAATCGGATTTTTGCTTAAGGTTACGCCGGACTCCCTATCATGTCTGGTACGATCCCACCGCTTATCTGGTTCATTTAGGGGAAGAAACCGGCGGCTGTCATGATATTAGCACTCGTTCTCTGAGTTATCAGACGACTTTTTATCATAATCACTTTCTGATGGCCCTGAAAAATCTCACTCCCGCTCAACAATTGCGACTCTATGCTAAATTATTTGATTGTCACGTTCTTGGCAATCCTCCCTGTAATAAAGGTGGTTCCCCGATTAAAATCCTTTCTAGGGGAATTTTTTATGGTTTAGGTTTTCTGGATGCTCTGAAAACTCAAGTTAAGTCCCTCTGGAATGATGGCCAAATTTATACAAAACTAGATAATCTATGAGAATTTTAGTCGCTAGTCATACATATATAGTTGATCTCAACTGTGAGAAACTGCGCTCCCTGACAAGATTAAATCCCAATATTGAGGTTACTATTGTTGTTCCCCAACGTTGGCAACCGGGAGGAGTCCAAAATAAAATCATTGAAAGTCAACCGAAAATAGCCGATAATTTCCGAGTCATTCCTATCTCTAATTTTAGCCAGAATAACCAATCTTTATTAACTTTTGGCACTGATATAATTCCTTTATTGCAAAAATTTAGACCCGATATTATTCAGGTGGAACAGGGTTCTAAATCTCTCGGTTATGCACAATTTATTACTCTGAACCGTTTCTTAAATCTACGAGCTAAAAATGTATTTTTTACTTGGTGGAATCTTCCCTATACTCCTAAATTTCCCATCTCTTGGTTAGAAGCTTATAACCTGAAAAATACCGATGGTTTAATTGCCGGTAATCAGGACGGAGTAGATGTTTTAAAAGAACGGGGTTACAGGGGTAAATACACCGTTTTACCGCAATTAGGCGTGGATGAAGTTCTTTTTTCCCAAGGCAAGCAACCCGATTTAGCCCGATCTTTAGGCATTGAAAGCGATGAATTTGTGATTGGTTTTATCGGTCGTTTTGTGGAAGAAAAAGGCATTTTAACCTTGATTAAAGCTGTAAATAAATTAACAGGTAAGTGGAAGTTATTACTGTTAGGTCGGGGCATCCTGAAAGATAAAATAGTCAGGGAAGCTACAGCCGCAGGAATAAGCGATCGCTTGATGATAGTGGAAAGTGTTCCCCACGATCAAGTAGTTAATTATATTAACCTGATGAACACTTTAGTTTTGCCTTCAGAAATCACCTATCGGGTCAAAACTTTAACGGCCGTCGGTTGGAAAGAACAATTCGGTCATGTTTTAATTGAAGCTATGGCCTGTCAGGTTCCTGTTATTGGTTCCGATTCAGGAGAAATTCCCTTTGTTATTGCTGATACGGGGTTAATTTTTCCCGAAAAAGATGGGGAAGCACTGGCTAAATCTATACAAATTCTCTTAGATAATCCCAGCTTCGCTCAAGAATTAGGCCAGAGAGGTTATCAGAGAGTAATGACCAATTATACTAATAAAGCCCTCGCTCAAAAACAATTGGATTTCTATCAACAATTACTCCCTCGGTGATCGGGTGTGGGGTGTGGGGTGTGGGGAGAAAAAAGCTGATAACTGATAACTGATAACTGATAACTGGTTATGAACCATTCTTGGCATCCCCTAGTCTAAAGGGACAAGTAGCTAGGGGTGAGGGGAATGATCGAGGTGATAACCGAGAAGCAAACAAGTGTGAGCGATCGAGAGTTAATTTTAAAATGTCAAAGGGGTGATAGGGGTGCTTTTCGTCACCTTTACCGTCTCTATCAACCAAAAATCCGCTCTACTCTCTATCAACTCTGTGGACAGGAATTCCTAGAGGATTTTGTCCAAGAGGTATTTTTAAGAGTGTGGCACGGGTTGCCGAAATTGCGTTCACCTGAATACTTTTCCACTTGGGTTTATCGGATCACCTGGAATGTGGCGATCGATGGTCGGCGACAATTAGCCAAAAGACAAATGAGGATGGCCAAAAGCACTGATCAGGAAAACTCCCTTGATAGCGAATCCCGTCCCCAAGATAGTCCCGATTTGATGCAACTGCATTATGAGGAAGTGGTCCGACAAGGGTTAGAAATTCTCAGTTTAGAACATCGCGCTGTCCTTGTCCTTCACGATCTAGAGGACTTACCCCAAAAGGAAATCGCTCAAATCTTAGAAATTCCCCTCGGTACGGTGAAATCACGTCTTCATTATGCGCGTAAAACCATGGGTCAATTTTTGCAAAAACAAGGAGTTCTCTAATGTCCCCAGAAGATGACAAAGTGGTTAATTTTCTGCGTCGATATCGTCCATCGCTGCCACCTCGACCGATAGATGAAGAAGAACAATTAATGCAAATGATTAGGGGAGAAAGACCGGTAACTTGCCCAAAATTGCTGCCTTTATTGGGGTTGATCACTGGTATTACTGCCTTATCGGCACTGATTTTTGCTTCCTATCGTTGGTCTGATCCTCATCCACAACTGAGCCAAATTTCCGACGAGCAGTTAGAAGCTTTTTTAGTGGAGAGTTGGAACCATAGCATCGCTCCACCGATTGCTGCTCCTAGCGTTTATAGTTCGCCTTGGATGAGCTTAAACGAGCCTCAACTCACCTATTCTACCTATAATCCTTAATTTCTTTGTGGAGATCAATTATGTCCCTTTCTACTGTCTCGATTCTTGGCACGACCATGGCTTTAACTCTGGCCGCTAACCTGGCCCCAAGTGCCACTGTACTATCCTATCCCCACGATGGTCTATTTATTGCTCAAACTAGCTCTCCCCAGCGTCCTGAGAGTCGTCGAGTGAATAATTCTCGAGAAAGACTAATCGAACAATTAAACCTTACCGATGACCAAAAGTCGAAAATTGCCGCTATTGGTCAGAAATACCGGGGACAAATGCAAAAATTGCGAGAAACCATGAGAAGCAACCAACAAGAATTAAATAGTTTATTATCGAATAATGCCTCTGATCGAGAGGTCCGTTCTAAACATCAGCAAATATCTCGGAATCGCCAAGAAATGAGTAACCTGCAATTTGAAAGTTTTTTGGAAATTCGCCAAGTGTTAACTCCCGCTCAAAGAACGGAATTTTCCCAGTTAATGCAGCAACGTCGCTCTAATTCCCGCAATCGCGGACGACAATAATTCCCATCAGTGCGGATTAAGATCGAGTTTGATGCCGATACATTAGAAAAACGGAAAGGATGGGTTACTTGCCCATCCTCAACTTATCATTGACTAATAAATTATCGTTTCCAAGTGACCTTTGGTAGGATATGATTCATATCTACCCGATTTTTATACTTGGTGGCGAAGTTCAAGAGGGAATCGAGGAGAGAATCGGAGAGATAGTGAGGTTGTAGGCCTAGATCGAGTAATTTTGTGTTTTTAGCGTTAAAATAATGTTCCTCTAACTCGATGCGCGGGTTGTCAAGATTGTTAATCTCCACATTTAACCCTAACGCAGAACCAGCTTTTTTCACCATCAGTGCCAAGTCACCGACGCTAAACAGTTCGGTAAATTGGTTAAAAACGCGAAATTCCCCCGATTGAGCAGGATTAGCGATCGCTAATTCCAAACAACGCACGGTATCGCGGATATCTAAAAATCCTCGCGTTTGACCACCTTTACCGTACACTGTCAGGGGATGACCGATCGCCGCTTGAATACAAAAACGGTTTAAAGCAGTGCCAAAAACCCCATCGTAATCGAGACGGTTAATTAACATCTCATCCATTCCTGTCTCTTCGGTGAGGACTCCATAAACCACCCCTTGATTGAGATCTGTAGCTTTTAAACCCCACATCCGACAGGCAAAATGGATATTATGGCTATCGTGGACTTTGCTGAGATGGTACATACTACCGGGCTGTTTGGGATAGGGTAAAGTATCCTTACGACCGTTATGTTCGATCGTGATGTAGCCTTCTTCAATATCTATATTAGGTGTGCCATACTCACCCATGGTTCCCAGTTTTACTAGGTGCGCTTCGGGAAATTCCTCTTTCATCGCGTAGAGGATGTTTAAATTGCCAACCACGTTGTTAACTTGGGTTAAAACCGCGTGTTCGCGATCAATCATGGAGAAGGGTGCAGATCTCTGTTCTCCAAAGTGAACAATGGTGTCTGGTTGAAACTGTCGCAGGGATTGAATCAAAAAGTCGTAGTCATTAATATCCCCGACAAAAAGATCGATCGATTTTCCCGTTAGATCTTGCCAGCGTTGAATCCGATCAGATATGGGTGCGATCGGTGTTAAGGTATCGCAGCCTAATTGTAAGTCCCAATAGCGACGAACTAAACTATCAAGTATGCCTACTTCGTAACCTCTATTTGATAGATGGAGTGCCGTTGCCCAACCACAATAGCCGTCTCCGCCAATAACCAAAACTCTCATACAATATCTGTAAAGTTTATATACTCGTCTTTGGTAACTCTAGCAGTTTTGTGTCACGCTTTACCAGCTTAATCCCCCTGAACATAGCGGGGTGTGGGGTGATGGGGAAATGGGGTGATGGGGAAATGGGGTGATGGGGAAATGGGGTGATGGGGAAATGGGGTGATGGGGTGATGGGGTGTGGGGTGTGGGGAGAATAAATAAAGGTAGTCTATTGACAACTGCTCACTGATTACCACTGTCCACTGAAAACTCAAATCTGCTCACTGCTCACTGATGACTGATAACTGATAACTGATAACTGATAACTGATAACTGCTCACTGCTCACTGATAACTGATAACTGATAACTGATGAGGGTGTTCTAGAAAACTTGACAAGGGAACGGATTACAGGGAAACTCAGCTTGTAATCGGTGGGCTTTGCTGACGAGAAAACAAAAGCCAAAAATCTAGATAAAAAGCAGTTTTTTCGGTAAATCAGGGACTATCTGCTTTTTTGCTTTTTCTTTTTTACTTTTTACTTTATTACTTGATCTTATGCGTTGGCAAGCTCGGCAAAAATCTTCCTTTTCTTTCCTTCCCCTATACGGATTTTTGGCATTTATCGTCACTTGTCTGATTATTTGGACAATTTCTCTCTATCCTCGTTCTAATGCTCTGGTGGGGGGTGATTCTCTCCCCGCACCTTTTAGGGAGTTTCAACCGGAATGCGCGGATTATGTCCTAGAAAATAGTTCTTTTAAGGATATATCGAGAATTTTTGATTGTAAAACCTATAAAAACCTCTCCGATCGCGTGATTCTTCCCCTATCTCTCCAAAAAAACGATATTAGTCTCAATAATTGGCAAAATAACTCGACAACAGCGATCGAATTGGCACCTTGGCCGGCAATTCATCCCCGCGCTCAAGAAACAAAAGTACCGATTTTAATGTATCACGACATTTTACCAGAAAAAGAGGTATTCTTTGACGTTACCCCCGCCGAATTAGAGGCACATTTTCAGTTTTTGCAGGAAATCGGGGCAACTCCTATCAGTATCGATTGGTTAATTTCCCATCTGCGGACAGGGATCCCCCTTCCCGATAAACCGGTTTTATTGACTTTTGATGATGGTTATGGGGGACATTACCAGTATGTCTATCCTTTATTGAGAAAATATAACTATCCTGCTGTTTTCTCGATTTATATCAATAAAATGACTCAAAAAACTGGCAGAACCAGTGTCACTTGGCAACAACTCCAGGAAATGGCCGCCGATCCTCTAGTACAGATTGTCTCCCATAGTGTTAGTCATCCCCGGGATTTAAGATTATTGTCCGATGCAGATTTGGAGCAAGAAGTCAAGCAATCGAAACAAATCTTAGAAAAAGAATTGGGCATTCCGATTAATTATTTCACCTATCCGGAAGGGAAGGCGGACGATCGAGTGAAGGAATTCGTCAAAAAAGCGGGTTATCGGGCGGCTTTATCGATGAATGACCTCGATGAGCATTTTGCGGGACAATCCCCCGATTTACTCACGATTGGACGCTTTGGGCAATCACGCACGCGAGAAGTTGTACCGCAAGCTTGGGGGGGTGATCCCTTACCCCGTAGGGATGGCGGTTTTAACTTTGCCACCACCATCCAAAAACGGGAAGTGGAATTTCCAACCAATACACTTGTATTGATTAGTGGCGGGATTCCCAAAACCATCCACGCTGATAGTCGTTATCAAGTGGAGGAAATTATCGCCAGTACAGAAGCGATCGCAGCCGTGGATGGCGGTTTTTTCTCTCTCAAGGAATTGGACTCAAATCAGATGATCGGTCCGGTTTTAAGCCAAAATGGCGGCTTTATCCCGGGATATGAGGGAGAAATCGACAAGTTAGAGGGTCGTCCTTTAGTAATCATTACCGATCAATGGGTGCGTTATCTTCCCTTTGATCGGGCCCGTCATAATACCCTAGAAGGAATCGCAGCGGAGGCTGGAGATGATCTCAAGGTTACGGATGCTTTTGTCGCGGCCGCTTGGTTAGTCAAAGATGGACAACCACAACCGCGGGAATCCTTTGGTACACTTTACGGTTTTGATGCCCTGCGTCACCGGGCTTTTTGGGGGATTAATCAGGCAGGACAGCCAGTTATCGGGGTTTCCAGAGAGCCGATCGATTCGATGGCTTTGGGAGAATTATTAGTACAGGCAGGTTTTCGGGACGCAGTGATGTTAGACTCAGGAGCAAGCACCTCCCTCGCTTATCAAGGTCAATCGCAAGTGCATTATACTCCCCGTCCCGTTCCCCACGTTGTCGCTTTATTTCCCCCCACAGAAACCTATATTGTTCCCATTAGTCATGTGGGGATTCCCTGCGTAATTTTCACCGATTCCTGTGCTGCGGGGAGTTAGGTTAGCACTAAGCTAAGACGCATTTTAACCGCCTATCCTTAGATTAGCTGAATCTCCCCCACCCCCCCCTTGCCCCCCCGACGTCGGGGCGGCAAGGGTAGGGTGTTGAATATACGGGAAAATCAAGGAAAATAAATCATGCACTTTTTCTGTCAAAATTTGTCAGGAGGAAAAAACAACTTTTCTTTTAGAAAGAGTGGATTGTCCAAAAACTTGCTCTTGCCAAATATTAACATCCTTCGACCTGATAGTTTCCAACGCCTCTTTAATCAAATTGACAGTGAAATCGGTAGTTACTAGCACTATTGTTAAAACCATAACCCCCAGTTCGTTTATAGGACATCTTTGCGAAAAAAGCTTATACTTACCAAAGATATATTCAATGACATCGGAAGTTCCCAGAAATATCTCACCTTCTGGGATAGTAGAAGTTTGTTCTAATAAATAACGCTGTATTTTCTGGTAAATAGGGATAATACTTTCGGGAAGGTAAGACTGGGGAAAAAGCTTATCCCATTGAGATAAAGATGTTTGAGTTAACCCCTCATGTTTGATTTGAGCTTCAAGACTTCCGGTCATAGCCAAGATGGTAGCCCAGACAGGGAGAGAATCTTGATTGATAGTCTAGGAGCCAGTCCAAAGACCCTATCTAAGTTAAAATAACGAGATTTTGTCCGTTGACAAGGCGGCATTAAAAACAATAATTCGGTTTGTTGTATCTCTTGACGACACTGATGACATTTTTTGACAAATGACTGATATTGTTCATCTTTTTCCAGTTCTGACTTTAAAATCAATGCCATCTGATGAGTTACCTCATAAGTGTGAGCAACTTCTGGATTTTTCTCCTAATATAATTGGATTCCTCTGTATAAATCCCTGCCGTGGTCGGACACTATTTGTCGAGGAGTTCCCATCTTATTTGTTACTTGTTCTAACACTGCCGCTATCAATTCTCCCTTTGTTGATGTCATAATCTCTAGTTATAGTTATTACGCTAGGGAGTAGAACGATGATCAAGGCGATATCTTTCTCTGGGTCGGAGATTATCTATCCCGATAGTGATGGTAAACCGATGGCCGATAATACCAAACAGTTTCGCTGGATTGTGACGATCAAGGAAAATCTCGAATGTTTATTCGCAGACAATGACAATGTGTTTATCGCCGGCGATCTGTTGTGGTATCCGGTCGAGGGGGATAATAAAACCTGTCAAGCGCCGGATGCTATGGTAGTGTTTGGCAGACCCAAGGGCGATCGAGGTTCCTATAAGCAATGGTTAGAAAACCAGATTGCGCCGCAGGTGGTCTTTGAAATTCTCTCTCCGGGCAACACTAAAGCGGAAATGCGCCGAAAATGGCAATTTTATCAGCGTTTTGGCGTAGAAGAATATTATCTCTATGATCCCGATGCTAATTATCTACAGGGTTGGTGGCGAAGGGGTGATCAATTGGAGATGATTGCCGCGATCGATAATTGGCAGAGTCCGCTTCTACAGATTCGTTTTCAACTGGAGAGTCCCCAGTTAGCTATTTTTTATCCCGATGGCTCGCGGTTTTTGACCACCCTAGAAATCAAGCAAAAAGCGGAATTAGCCGAACAGCAAGCCCAACAGGAACGTCAACGGGCCGAATTAGCTGAGGCAAAATTAGCCCGCTTAGAGGCGCAATTACGGGCCCTGGGGATTAATCTAGAGGAAAGCTAACGAGAGGCGGGAAGGACGGGATTTAACCACTGGAGAATCTCATCTTTGAGACGGGAATTATCCCGGGCAAGTCCCTGTTTTAACCATTGGCCGATCGCATCGAGGGGAGTAAATACTTCTCCGGTTTGCCAACTGACATCTTGACTCAAGGGAGTGAGATGATTGCCCGGGAGAGTTCGCAGGGCAATTAAATCATTAAAACGTTTTTTTAGCAGGGGATTTAATACCAGAGATTGATCGATCGTGTCGTCTTGAAAACGGATTAAAAGATTGCGACGAATGGCATAATCTTGGAAAATTAACTCGTTTGTTTCTTCGGGGGAAGGGGTAAATTCGAGGTTAAAAGTGGTGTCAATTTGCAAAGGTTCAATAAAGGGAATAGCTCGACGAATGGGATAATTATTAAAGGAAATGAGGATATTTCCCGCCCGTTCCACTTCGTAGAGACTACCGATTAATAAATGTAGTTTACACCCCATACTGTGACCCAATCCGTAGATGGGGAGATAACCTTGGGGCAGACTATGATTCCAGCGCAGACGTTCAATAATATTATCAAAACGGTTTAAAACTGTGCGGGCGATCGATTTGTGATCGAGGGTATTAACAAAGGGAGTCGCGACAATAGCGTATCCTGAATTCCCAAGACTTTCTAATAACCAACGATAGGTAATATTCGGGGCCGCTGCCACAAATGCCCCCCCTAAAAAGTGAATGATACCCCGGGGACGACGGGGGAGAAAAACCCAATTACCCGCTATTTCTTGCCAATTCATAATTAGTTATCAGTTAATTAATAACTTAGTCACTCACCAAATAAAGACTACCTCATATTATACTAAATCCTGTTTAAAACGGATAGGAGATTAGCCCGAGATTTGCCCGCCGGATAAGGATAACTGCTTGCCCAAGTTATAAAAAATCGGGATGAATAGTTCTAGGGCAGTTTTTTCTTAATAAAAGCCACTAATTGAGACATTTGTTTCTTCATAGTTTCCATTTCTGTTTGCATTTGGGCAATTTGGGACTGGAGAGTCTGAATATCGGTGCCATAATCCCCGGTGAGTTCCTCTAGTTTCGGGCTAAAAACTGTTGGTTTCGGAGAATATTGTTTGGCCTTAGCCATCGCTTCTTTAATCGCTTGTACCAATTGTTTTTGGTCGAAAGGCTTCTCAATAAAGGCAAAATGCGGGAAAGGTTCGGGGATTTTCTCTACTACCTCCTCTTTCCGTCCCGACATTAACACTAGGGGGATACTTTTGAGATTATCTTCGGTTTGGATTTGCTGAAACACCTCCCAACCGCTCATTTTCGGGAGAAGGAAGTCCAAAATAATCAAATTCGGGTTTTCGGTACGGATGAGATGATAGCCCTCTAATCCGTCTTTAGCTTCGAGTAATTCAAAGTTACCCTCTGGTAACATATCGCGAACGTGCATCCTGATCACTTTACTGTCATCGATAACGAGAATTTTATGATTTGACACGATAGACACCTTAGACAAGAAATAGATAAGCTCGATGATTCGAGGGGGTATTGGGGGAAACTTTCGGGATACGGATTGAGAATTCCCAAAAAACCCCTAGAAACTAACATACATCATAAAGAAAAAACCTCGGTTAATGTCCGAGGCTGCTGTTGTAGGAGAACTCAATGCAAAACAAAAGGAAGATACCAAAACCAAAAAGGTTTTGAACGGTAAATCACCTTTGTTGTCCCATTGTAACCCCTGTTTAAGCTTATCGGGAGGAAGTAGCACTTTTTAGGGCTAAATAACCTAAACCGAGACATAAAAGCGCATTTACGCCCAAAAATGCCTGAGCGATCGTACCAGAACCTAACCAGATCAGAGTAGGATGGATAACAGCACTGATACCTAAAGTCACCGCCATAGCTAAAGATACCCCCACTGCTAACCATTTTGCACGGGGATGACCCAAAAGCAGAGCAATCAGGACAAAGGGCAGGATAACACTGGCAAAAAGCGGATTAAGGGCAGAACTTCCCTGAATAACACCTCCTAGGTCGGAAAGAGAACTCCCCATCACTCGGAAAGGCCATTGAGGTAAATCGAAGATATAAAGACCTCTGAGGAAAAATAAGCCAGAACTGCCAAAAATTAGACCAGCATTCAAAAATCCGTTCCAGGAGAAGGGAAAATAACTTCTTAGCCACCAAGCAAGAAGATAAGAACCCAAAACCATGGCCATTTTGGGCAAAACCGCCACCGCGCCGCCATCAATCCAGAAACGGGGATTGAGATAACCGTTATCGCGCAACCAACGCCAAAAATCCCGGAAAGTAATCTGTCCTTTTAGGGCCAATTGTAGAGCATTGCCCGCGTCTAATTGTCCGGCGCCAAAATGATTAAAGGGATCATCATTGATCTTACGGGCTGACTGTTGCAAAACCTCTAAAACTGCACTGGGTTCTTTAATTCCCGCAGCTTTGATTAAAGCTACCACCCCAGCAACGTGAGGGGCTGCCATGCTGGTTCCCTGAAAACCGAGGAACGCCGGTTCACCCCCTTTAGCGGGATCGATGGTTTCTTGGATAATTTTACCCGTATCGGAGCCGCCGGGGGCAGCAATATCGATTCCGGCCCCGAAATTAGAATAGGGGGCCTTATTTCCGGAGGCATCTACCGCAGAAACGCCGATAACGTGCGGAAAACGGGCGGGATAGGCGGCGGAATTATCATCGGCATTACCGGCAGCGGCGACGATTACCACACCTTTACTATAGGCGTATTCGATCGCCTCTTTCATTACTTGGGTTTCGCCTCCACCCCCTAAACTCATATTGATGACATCGGCTTTATTATCGACGGCAAAACGGATCGCTTCGGCAATATCTCCCACGGTTCCCCCACCCGTCCCGGAAAGCACCTTGAGGGGCATAATTTTGGCTTTGTAGGCGATGCCAGCTACCCCGTAGTTATTATTGGTCGATTGGGCAATTGTTCCCGCTACATGGGTTCCGTGACCGTTATCGTCCTCGGAATTGCTGCGATCATTGACGAAGTCGTAGCCTTCCACAAACTCGGTTTCTCGCAGATCGGGAACTTTTGATACACCTGTATCAATGACGGCGACGGTGATTCCTTCACCGTGATTTTCTTCCCAAGCGCGTTCGATGTTAATTCCCCGCAGGTTCCACTGTTTGCTATAGTCGGGGTCATTGGGGGCGATAAAAGCATGATAAATATAATCGGGTTCGATCGATTCAGTGTATTTTTTTAGGTCGGAATTGCGGAGAGTTTTCAGAAGTTTGCTATCTCCATCGACGATGTAAAGATGTTCATCGATGGAAAAGATACTATTTAAACTGGTGGGGGTTCCCGCTTTTTTGTTGATAGCATTTAACTGCTCATCGAGTACGCTGACGGGTATATCGTCTTTAAAGTCGATCAAAATTGATTGATATTCGCCCCGATTTGCTAATCCAGTAAAGTTAAATAGAGCAAATCCTAGACCGATAACGAATAGGGTTAACAATAAAATTTTTTTCATAGATTTCCTAAGAATTTATCATTGCAAGGCAAGGTTTTTTTAGTTTCGATGAGAGAATCTGAGGGAAGTTCCCCTATTTTTGTCGCAGTTGAAGATAGGACTAACCAGTCACAAAAAGTCACCTGTTGTTTATTTTAAGCTCGATCGCCGATCGCTGTTAATTGCCGACTGGCAAAAATAGCTTCGTAGTGGCGATAATGTTTAAATTCGAGGAGATTATAGAAAGGATCCTCTAGGAAAAAGGTTTTATGTTCGGTTATCTCCCCAGTAAAGCGAGTTTTTGGTTCTAGATAAAATTTTAGTTGATTGACTCGTGCTTGTGCGAGAAGATTGTCCCAATCCCTGGCATCCGGCAGAATTAGACCAAAATGGCGAGGATAAATGCTATTTTGGGGAGTAAGAGGCATTTCGGTGACGTGAGCGACCACCTGATGACCATAGAAATTTAAGATAATCGCTTTCTCGGTTTCCCTTCCCGCTAAACAACCTAAACCATCACAGTAAAAGCTTTTAGCGGTGGACACATCGGTAATCGGAATAGCGAGATGAAAAATTGCAGGTTGATTCATGGCGATCGAGTTTATCCGCATTCTACTAGGTTCCATTGTAGCGATCGAGGGGCGACCCTTCCGGGAATTTTTTTTAATTGGCAATTACCTAGAATTGGCCCGATAAATCTCAAGATATCAAAAAGTGCTGGCCCTTGGAGTAATCGGGGGGGAAATTTTAGGCACTTTTTCCCTGAAAATTAGGTAATCGACCCCCTGAAAATGGGTAAAACCCCAAACCCCACACCCCACCTAAAGACTTTGCGCGATTCTAAAACCAGCGTGTTGATAAAAATTCCGGCGAAACCAATTGCGATAGTAGGGTAGGATTTCTGTGCCGTTAGTCACCCAAGCTCCTCCTAACATCATTTTATGTTGACTATTAAAGAAAGGAGTGGAATTGTCAGCATAGAGGTAATGGGGTTGAAAGTCAGTTAAGGGATTAAAATCATCTTCTAGCCATTCCCAGACGTTACCGCGTAAATCATAAATTTCTGAGTTATTGCCAGCATTTTTTAACATTCCCACGGGAGTGGGAGAACAGAATTTTAAATTGAGGTTATAGTCCTCAAAGTTATCGTTTTCTAGGGTATAACATCGATTTTTTTGACTGCCATAGGTGACTAAATTCCACTCAGCTTCCGTCATCAAACGTATTCCTTGACCTTGAAAACGACAGTAGGCGATCGCTTCATAATAGTTCACTTCTACCGGCCAATCAAGCGGTAAATCAAGAACATCAAACATGGCTCGATATTGATAATTTCCGCGCTCATCTACCAGCCAAAATTTAGGATATTTGACTCGATAATGATTTTTCCATTGCCAAGCTTCCTCATCCCAATAGCTAGGATTTTCGTAGCCACCATTATGGACAAATTCTTTAAATTCTCCATTGGTAATCATATATTTACTCACCAGAAAATTGTTAACTTTAACTTGCCGATAACCATACTCATTATCCCAACCATAAATAGGAGAATCTTGGGGTTTACCAATTTCTACTATTCCCCCAGAAACCTCCACCATTTGATTAGGACTAGCTTGACCAAAAGAAGGGGCATAATGCCACCCTTGAGGACGTTGCAGACGCTCTAAGGGCAGTTGTCTGAGTAACATTGAAGATGTTTCAAAGTGAACACGCTGATGCTCAATTCCCATCATTAATGACCAGAGAGAATGCTGAGGATGAATAGGAAGATTAAGGGGGGTATTTTTAATTATTTCGACCACAATTTCATAGACTTGTTGCCGATATTCCCAAACCTTAGCCACCCCGGGCCACTGAATATGGGCGATAGCAGAGTTTAATTCTGCGGGAGTTGCCGGATCTACTCCCACTCCAAACAATAATTCGTAGTCAGGATTAGGGCTTTTTTTTAATAGGTTAACCAGCTGCAATTTATTAAGATAAAAAGCGGCAGCATGACCTAAATAAAAAATGAGGGGATTTCTTAAATCGTCAGGGTTACAATAAAAAGCTTCTTCTTTGATGATGCTTTTTAACAGCATATCTTCTAATTGCCAAGCATTTTCAAAATAGTCCAGTAGATTTTCTCGACTACAGTTACTTAGAGAGATAGGAGCCTGTGCTTGAATCTTTTCCATGTTTTTGTGCCTCTATTACTGATGATAATGTTTTCGTTAATTACAGGGATAACTGACAGAGAATTAACCCGAATAAATTTTCAGGATCGGTGAAAACCTTGAGCGGTTTTAATCCCTTTGATTCTAGGTCTTTTTGCATAGTTTCTAGGTTAAATTTACGGGAAATTTCTGTTAAAATACTCTCCGATGCTTGAAAATTAACTGTTAAATCGAGTTTTTTAAGATGAACAGGGTGAGTTTTTTGACAAATTAAATACATTTCAATTTGAGATTGATCTTGATTATAGATAGCTTGATGACTAAATAAATCAAGATTAAAATCAGCTTGAAAACGCCAATTTAAATGGGAAAGCATATTTAAATTAAAAGCGGCTGTCACCCCTTGGGCATCATTATAAGCTGCTTCTAAAATTGCTGATGGTTTTTGCAGATCAATCCCTAATAAAAAATAATCTCCAGCTTTTAAGACAGTGGCAATTTCTTCTAAAAAATTATCACATTCAGCCGCAGAAAAATTACCGATCGAACTTCCCAAGAAAAAAATCATTCTGGTATTATCAGAAGCATTTTTATAGTAGGCTAAGGCCTGTTCATAGGTTCCAATTAAACCCTGAATTTGTAAATTAGGATATTCTTTTTGTAATTCTATGGCACTAGCTTTGAGAATAGTTTCACTAACATCGATAGGTACATATTTAGAGGATTTTTGCTGCTGATAATAAGCGTCCAACAACAGACGAGTTTTAGTGGAACTACCACTACCTAATTCGACCAATTCGCAGGCCCCTGTATAGGCGACAATTTCTTGAGCATATTCTTGGAGAATAGCCGCTTCTGTCCTAGTGGGATAGTATTCTAGCAATTGACAGATTTCTTCAAAAAGTTGCGAACCTTGCCGATCATAAAAATATTTAGATGGTAAACTTTTGGGGGTTTTAGTTAATCCTTCAATCACATCTTTGCCATCATCTTTAACCATGTTTTGTCCCGTGGCACCGGTGGCTAAATACTCAATTTGTAACAGTTCTTGGTTAGATTGTTTAAGTTGCATAGATTCTCCAGATTATTCTCCAGTTTTTTGATTGTTCTCGATCGATACCGAGGATGAAATCCACTTTGACAGCTTGAATACTGGCAGAGATTATCATTCCCCGGTAATCTTACCACTAAAAGGCCGCAAAATTTACCTCTTGTCTAGATAGACAAAGTTTATGGATGGTAAATAAAAGCTGTTAAATCCATCGAGATGAGTGCTGATGTTATCTAAGTAAAATTACTGGTTTAATTAATCAGTAAAGACTGCATTTCCTCTAAGGTAAGATTTTCTTGAATGTAGCGAGGTTTAAGGGGATGATAGGGACTAGCAAGACGATCTATCTTAATAATTCTAGCAGTTTCAGGAATGATCGGAATATCGGGATCGTAGGGAGTGCTGCGGGTAAGGGAACTAGAAAAACCTTTAAAAATAGAGATTTCTTCCTCCTCCCCATCCACAGCAATAGTCACTAATAAAACCTCGTGGGGATTTTTGAGGGTGTATTGTTCGAGTTGTTGACCAATATTCATAGAAAAATGGCTAATCATCGATAGCTAAAAACTTACTGTTGTAAAGCTGAACGTCCCTGTTTGCCAAGGCGAATAAGAAGAAAATGGGCAAAATAGAGAGTATAAAAAGAGAGGCCAACTAAACCAAAAAAGCCCAAAACATTAGCGGTAGCTTCTGAATGAAAAATCTCGCGAAACTGCCAGGGTGCTTCCTGCCAAACCTGACAATAGGGAGAATTTAGCAATTCCCCTGACATAGCACAGGAGAGAAAAGGTAAGGTAGAAATTGCGCCCAAAGGACAATAAATCGTTACTGCCCAACGCCAAGCAGTGGTGACAAATTTAATCGGACTGGCGGGTAAATCTTTAATTTCATCGTTAATATCCACCCAAAACCAGAGGGAAATCGGGATTAAAATCTTAGCTAAAAAACTGGTGACAAAACCAATCGGCCAGGAAGCGATCATTAAATATACGGTAATTAACAAAAGACTAGCCACTCGCCAATAGATAATCAACAATTTTTGTAATGATTCGATTTTTGCAAATAAAGACCAAATTAACAAAATTGCCGGAATAATCACCGTAAATAGGACGGCTAAACGATAATCTATCCAAACGAGAGGACGAAACCAAAGTTGATTCATAAATTATTTAGACAATTACACTGTCAACATTTTACTGTCTTCCGACGCGGGAGCCAAAATCGGTCACAGCTTGACCAACAAACCAAAAAACGAGAGGCGATCTCTTTATAGTTGAGATCGCCCTAAAGCTAGGATTCTACTGTGAGGAGAGAAAAAACTGCTGCCTGACTGGATTAATCTTCATAAAGGCGACACTCGGCGGCATCGGGATTATCAGCACAATACTTTTCAAAGTAGGTTTTTTGGGGATGGTCTTGACGTTGGTGAGCAGCTTCTGCTTGTAATTCTTCCACCGCATCCCAAGCGGCGGCACATTCACCAGAGGTGGAACCTTCTATACTACAGACGGCTCTGGCATTTTCTAGCTCTTCTTGAATTTTATCCTGGATATTGCTCATGATTCCTCTGGAATTGATCTATTGATACTCTAACAATTATACAGTCACCTTCTCAAACCACAGGATCGGTTATCCCACTTGATCGCCTTTCCTGTGCTATGAAGCCGATCCTAGCGCAATTTTTGGGGAATTTAACATCAAGATTTCCTGACGGGGCCAATTTTTAGCCCAGATTTCGCACTAGAGAAATGCCAGAGGGATTTCTCCCCGGCATAGACAGCGAGCAGAACCATATATCGACTTATTTAGGCCGTCTTACACCAAATCCGTTTTTAATAGTATGATTAACTGCCAAGTTATCGATTGTTTTTCCCCGCTCCAGTGCTTTGGCACTCACCTACTCTCCTATACCTTTTACACAGGATTTAGTATCATTCTAGGGACTAGGGGAAAAAGACTGTTTTGCTGCAATAGTCAGCATTCCTGTCACCAAAATGCCGACAATGCTAAGGAATCCAATGGTCGTAATGTTGACTCGTGCGTTAAGATCGTCAACCCGCTTTTCTAGTCCCATAACTTTGGCATCTAAGGCCTTAATATCTCCTTTAATTTCTCCTAGACTGTTCTCGATCGCCTTCTGTCCATTTTCTAGGTTTGTCAGTCGGGACTCGATCACTGTCAGTCGGGACTCGATCGCTTTCTGTCCGCTAACGATTAAATCTTCTAACCTTTTCAGATCATTCTCGGTAACTGCTGTCATCAGTGACAATCCTCTTATAGTTGAATTTTTGCCAGTCTCCTAATCAATACTCTATCAATATTTTCTCGGTCGGGGACTCTTTCAAACAGTAATTGGCAAAAATCAGATTCCCTACTGAGAGAGCCTAGTGATCCCGTCAAAACTGAAACAGTTTTTGATTCGGTTACGGGGACAGCAGCGCGCGCATTTAGGGCTGTATAATTGCCGTTGATATTATTAACAATAAAATCTGGGTGCAGCAGGACGGCACGGTAGCAGCGATTGGCGATAAATTGGTAGCTAGGGGAGTCCCCAAACAAGACATCGTTTTAGCTTACCATGGGCCCCCTGTGCGACAATATACCGAGTTTGCCCTTGGCTAAAACCATTAATTGATGACTTTGCCCATACAAGTTTTACCCCAAGACGTAATCGATTTAATTGCCGCAGGAGAGGTAATCGACTCTTTAGGCGCTGTGGTGCGAGAATTAGTCGAAAATGCCATTGATGCGGGGGCAGATAGGATTACCATCGATATATTTCCCCAAAACTGGCGAATACAAGTATCGGATAACGGCAGGGGAATGTCTAGAGAAGATTTGCAACTGTGTAGCTATGCCCACAGTACCAGCAAAATCCGCCAACGGGACGATCTTTGGCAGATTACCAGTCTCGGATTCCGTGGTGAAGCTTTGCACAGTATCGCACAGGTGGCGCATCTGCGGGTTGCCAGTCGCCATGACGATGATTTGGGTTGTTATTGTCTTTACAATCACCAAGGCGAGCCGGATAATTTAGAAACGATTCCTATAGCTATCGGCACTATCGTGACGGTAGAGAATCTCTTTGGTAACTTTCCTGTGCGTCGTCAAGCTTTACCGTCAATTAACAAACAATTAAAGGATATACAGACTTTAATTCATAATTTTGCTCTCTGTCATCCCCAAATTACTTGGCAGGTTTTCCAAGATCATCAAGATTGGTTACGCATTAGTCCGGGTAAGGATGCCAGTCAAATATTACCGCAATTAGTTAAATCTCTGCATTTTAACGATTTAGCATCGCTAAAACTTGACTTGACGACTCCTGACGCAGAATCTGCTCAAATTGAATTAGTCATTGGTTTGCCCGATCGCATTTCTCGCCATCAACCAGATTGGGTTAGAATTGCTGTTAATGGGCGAATGGTGCGCTCATCGGAGTTAGAACAGGCAACATTTGAAGCTTTCGCTCGCACAGTCCCTAAAGATCGCTATCCCGTTTGCTTTCTCCATCTACATCTTAACCCTCGTTCGATCGATTGGAATCGTCACCCAGCCAAAGCGGAAATATACCTGCATAACCTCATTTTTTGGCAAGAACAGATAATTTCAGCCATAGACAAGGCGTTAGGACTAAATCCCGAACATATACCCGAAAAAGCGCAAAATCAGCGCGTCAGTCAAATTCTCAAGGCTGCCGAAGAAAAAAGCACCTATACAATAGGGGAGAAATCCCCGAAAAATCGGCTGGAATTAAAGGCAGTAGCCCAAATTCACCAAACTTACATAGTTGCCGAACATCCTCACGGATTATGGTTAGTCGAACAACATATTGCCCATGAGCGGGTTTTGTACGAACGTTTAGAGGATAACTGGGAAATCGTGCCGTTAGATACTCCGATCATCTTAAATCAGTTAACTACTCGACAAATCGAACAATTACAACGTTTAGGATTAGAAGTTGCTAGTTTTGGCGATCGCTCTTGGGCAATTCGTAGTATTCCTGTTCTACTAAAAGAACGGGAGGATCGGGCTGATGCTTTACTAGAATTAAGTTTAGGGGGGGATTTACAAACCGCTCAGGTGGCTACCGCTTGCCGGAGTGCTATCCGCAACGGTACAGCTTTGAGTTTAGAAGAAATGCAGAATTTACTCGATGATTGGCAAAATACCCGTAATCCCCGCACCTGTCCCCACGGAAGACCGATTTACTTATCCTTAGAAGAAACTTCGCTCGCTCGCTTCTTCCGTCGTCATTGGGTAATCGGCAAAAGTCACGGCATTTAATCAGTTATCAGGAGTCTCCGAGTCTCCGAGTCAGGAGTCGGGAGATAGGGTGATAGGGTGATAGGGATTTAGGGGTTTAGGGAAATTTCAGCCAAATGCTCCACTTCCCCAGTTCCCCAGTTCCCCACTTCCCCACTTCCCCATCTCTCAATTGGCCGATATTGCTAGGGAAAAACGGAAAGTGCTGCCTTTACCTAATTGACTTTCCACCTCGATTTGACTTTGGTGTAATTCCACTAAACGACGGGTAATCGCTAAACCAATACCACTACCCCCAGAATAACGGGAACGAGAACGATCGGCCCGCCAAAAGCGCTCGAAAATAAAGGGTAAATCCTCGGCTGCGATGCCGATTCCCGTATCGATAACGGCAATTTGTAGGTGGTTTTTGTCCCTTGTCACTTGCAGGGTAATTGCACCATTATCAGTGTAACGAATGGCATTACCGAGCAGATTAACTAAGATTTGTTCCAGGCGATCGGGATCGGCCATCACAGCTGGTAAATTGGGGGGACAATCTAACTGTAAAGTCGGTCCATCTTCTAATAATTGATCGGCAAATTTTTCGATGAGAGAATTTAACAAAGGTAATAAATTAACAGGTTGCAGTTTAATCGAGAGATAACCAGATTCCGCTTGCGATATCTCCTGTAGATCGTGGGTTAAACGTTCTAACCTGCGGGTTTCTTTCACTAATTTCTGATAAAGTTCTGGATTAGGTTTGATCGCACCATCGGCTAATTCTTCTAAATATCCCCGTACCACGGTTAAGGGTGTGCGTAATTCGTGGGTAAGATCACCGATTAATTCCCGGCGCCTTTTTTCCACATCGGCTAAACTAATCGCCATCTGATTAAAACTGATGGCTAATTGATTTAATTCGGGGATTTCGCTTTCTGGAACTCGCGCCGATAAATCCCCTTCAGCAAAATTTTTAGTGATTTGTTTCATTTGTTTTACCGGTTTCATAATGCGTTGAGAAACCAAAAAACTTAGATAACCAGCTGCGCTTCCTCCGGCAATGAATGACCAAACAGCACTACTATCCCAAGCTGTCTCAAAACCCCTAACCAAGAAAGTTCTCGCTGATCGCACGGTAAAAAATCCCTGCCTTTCTAACTGTTCTAAACGCAAAACAAACATTCGCGGAGAAGATAATTTAGCAATGATAATAAAGCTACTCAATCCCACCACCATAACGAGGAGATGGGATAAAAATAATCTGGTTCCTAAGCTTAATTTTGGTGGCTGCATATTTGTTTAAAAACTCTATTTGTTGTCAATATTATTGAGAGACTGCTGCATAAATATAAAAACCTTTTTGGCTAATATCTTTTGGTCTTTTTGAAATCAAAAAGTGCCAGCCATTGGATTGTTCGGTGGGAAAATTTAGGGACTTTTTCCCTGAAAATTAGGTAATTCGCCAATTCAAAAATGGGGAAACCCCTACACCCTACACCCCACACCCTACCCCTAGGAAAAACTTTTTGCCGCAAACCCTATTGACAGGGTTTCTCATAAAGATGAAGTATAAGAGGATTTGGCATCGACCACCGACTCCAAAAAACAAAAACTTTGTACCTCACCATTAAGATAAAAGACCTAGATTCGGCTACAGCATCATAAAGAACTCTATCGGGTTCTTCTTGTTGAAGAATCTCTCGTCAAGCTATGCTGTGAGGGGAGAGTAGGTCAAAACCTAACTTTTTGCCGCTCTATACTATCGTATCAAGATGCGCTACTCTGTTAGGAGATGATTTTGCTTGAGTCATCTGCTCAAAGTAGCGTCTGTTTTTTAACCCTTACCCTTAAAAGAGAATCTTTTCTGTATGCTAGAGGCTAATAATCAGGGAGAGAATCAAATATTTCTCTATGAAGTTGTTTTTTCCGGTTCTTCTGGCTCTTTGCCTCAACGCTTCTCCCGGACAGTCCTGCGAGTACCTAAAAGCCGCATGAGTCAAGAAACACAGCGCCTCCTGCGCCAAGGGGCCAAGATTCTCAGTATAAGGCCTCTTGACCCAGAAACTGCCCCGATTAAGCCTAGTTTACCACCTCAACCTTGGTGGATAGAGATCACCACCACTCAGCCGAAATGTCTCTATTATTTCGGTCCTTTTGAGAGTTTTTCGGAAGCTTTATCCCATCAATCCGGTTATATCGAAGACCTCCAATCGGAATCTGCCCTGGGAATTAACAGCGAAATTAAACAATGTCAGCCAGAGGTTTTAACTCAAGAATATTTTTAATGTATGGTATCTAATTATACAGATTTTTAGGAATAGTTAGCTTCCTCTTGTTTTCGTTTAATAATGCCTTTACCCTCACAGAATTTACAGGGGACGGATTCATTCTCCGTCTCTAGATAGATTCTTCCTTTGCCCTGACAGTGGGGACAGATAACTTTTTCTTCCCACCAATAATTCTCTAAAAAAGCCTCATCGGTAATATAGGTAAAATCTTCAAACATTGGCTTGTCCTCTTATCGTTGAGATAGCTTAATCTGGATTCATCTTTCAACCTGAGAAATTGAAAATCACTTTTACCCCCATCGTAAAAAAGATCGGGTTCATTCTTCTTGAAACTTAAATTACTTCATATTTATTTATGTTTATTAATATATAATGAGTGTTCACTATCAATCGGGTGTATCTCATATTTGTGACTTTCTCTCACTTCTGGTGATCAGCAGAAGTTATACTAAATCCGTTTTTAATAGTGTGATTAACTCCCAAGTTATGGATTGTTTCTCCCCGCTCCGGCGCTCCGGCGCTCCCCACTCTCCTATACCTTTTAAACAGGATTTAGTATTATCTCCTCGAAAAAAAATCAGGAGCAGAATTTCTACTCCTGATAACCTATTCACTTTAGACTTGCCAATTTATTGGAGGATGCTGGCAACTTTGGCGCTTACGTCCAGTTGAGTTTCAGCGTAGATATTTTGACGAGTAGCGGCGATTTCTGTGTAAGCTTGACGCACTTCCGAGTTAACTGCCACCGTTTTCACATCGTAGATACGGGTAGCCAGTTGGGGATAGAAACCGATAGCGACAATCAAAGCGAGGAAAGAGACAGCGATAAAGATTTCTCTGGGTTTAGCGTCACTATATTCTGATTCATGAGGGAGGACACAGCTAGTACCAAAACAAACTGCCTGTTCGTTACTTTTGTTGGGGAGAATGTTAGTAATATCGCAGGAAGAACCATCTCCGTAGAAAACTTGACGGAGCATGGAGAGTAGATAAATCGGGGTGAGGATTAAACCAACGGAAGCGAGGAAGACAGTCACAACCCGGAAGGTTTGGCTATAAACGTCACTGCTAGTGACACCGATGAATACAGTAATTTCACTGGCAAAACCGCTCATTCCGGGTAACGCTAGGGAAGCCATGGCGCCGGCAGTAAAGAGAGCGAAGACTTTCGGCATCGCTTGGGCAATCCCACCCATCTCGTTTAAAGCTAAGGTATGGGTGCGGTCATAGGTGACACCAGCAAGGAAGAATAAGACGGCGGCAATTAAACCATGGGAGAGCATTTGTAACATAGCACCGCTAATACCCACATCGGTAAAGGAAGCAATCCCTAAAAGGACGAATCCCATGTGTGAAACCGAGGAATAAGCGAGACGGCGTTTCATGTTTTGTTGACCGAAGGAAGCGAAAGCACCGTAGATAATATTGACGACACCGAGAATCGCTAGAATCGGAGCAAAGTAGATGTGTGCATCGGGTAGAAGCCCCATATTAAGGCGGATTAAACCGTAACCACCCATTTTGAGGAGAACACCAGCGAGAATCATCGATACAGGTGCAGAAGCTTCACCGTGAGCATCGGGGAGCCAAGTATGGAGGGGGAAGATGGCGAGTTTGACCCCGAAAGCGATTAATAAACCAGCGTAAAGGACTAATTCTAAAGCGAGGGGATAATCTTTAAATCCTAATTCCGCCATATCAAAGGTCATCGCACCACCACCGTAAAGGGCCATGGCTAGACCGGCAACGAGGATGAAGATAGAAGCGGCGGCGGTGTAGAGTAAGAATTTAGTGGCGGCATAACGACGTTTTTGACCACCCCAGATGGAAACGAGTAGATAAACGGGAATTAACTCGATTTCCCACATTAAAAAGAATAATAATAAGTCTTGGGCGACGAAAACACCAATCTGAGCGGCGTAGAGCAACAGCATCAGGAAGTAGAATAAACGGGGTTTACGGTCCACTTGCCATGCGGCCAAGATAGAAAGGGTTGTCACCAATCCTGCTAATAAAACTAACGGTGCCGATATACCATCCACCGACACCGCCCAACTTAAACCTATTTGGGGAACCCAATCGATTTTTTCCACTAATTGTAGGTTGGGGTTGCTTAAATCATATTTTTGTAAAAAGACGTAACACATTAATATAAAGTCTGCTAGTCCGACTCCAAGAGCGAACCAACGAACAGTTTTTCCTTCCTTGTCGGGGATTACAGGGATTAGGAAGGAGGCAAGCAAGGGGAGCAAAATGATGGCAGTGAGCCAGGGGAAGTTAGCCGTTAGCATGGCAGTAAGAAAAAATACCTATTTCGTTATGTGTTCATTCTATGCGACTTTGTAAAATTTTGTTAATATTTTTTACCAAGTTTTACTATAGATTTTCTTCAATGATCCCCGCACTGTGATTGATCAGCCCAAATAAGCTTGTTTGACTCGCTCATCCTTGAGTAAATCCCCAGCTTCTCCCGCAATAGTCAAGCGTCCCGCTGCCAAAACATAGCCGCGATTGGCAGTTTCTAGGGCTAAATGGGCGTTTTGTTCCACTAACAGGATAGTTACTCCCGATTCATTTAATTTACGGATAATACTGAAGATTTCTCGCACTATCTGCGGCGCTAGTCCTAAACTGGGTTCGTCTAGTAACAATAACTTGGGACGACTCATTAAAGCTCTGGCGATCGCCAGCATCTGCTGTTCCCCACCGCTTAGGGTTCCCGCTAACTGCTCTCGGCGCTCCGATAGTCGGGGAAACAGTTGCCACTGCTCTTCGATATCACTTTTTACTACTAGGCGATCGCTTCTCGTATAAGCACCTAACTGCAAATTTGTCAAGACTGTTTGACGAGCTAAGATTCTTCTCCCTTCTGGACTATGGGCAATTCCCCGTTTAACGATTTCATGGGGCGGTAAATGGGTAATATCTTGACCCTGATAGATTATTCGCCCCGTCTTTGCTGTTAAAAGCCGAGATATCGTCTTTAGAGTCGTCGTTTTTCCTGCTCCGTTCGCTCCAATCAGGGTGACAATTTCCCCCGTTTCTACCCTTAAACTAACCTGCTGTAATGCCTTTATTCCGCCATAATTAACCGATAAATCGTTAATTTCTAACATAAACCCCGTCAAATCCCAATAGGATCACTATAGCAGTTATCAGTTATCAGTTATCAGTTATCAGTTATCAGTTATCAGTTATCAGTTACCAGTTATCAGTTATCAGTTATCAGTTATCAGTTATCAGTTATCAGTTATCACTGATCAGATGTGAGTTTTTAGTCAGTCCCGATGAAAAAATTTTCACCACCAGAGATGAAAGAGGTTTCCTTCCCTACACCCCACACCCTACACCCTCTTTCAAGTCAGGGATAAGGAGGAAGCCTGAGCATTTGTACTAGATTTTCCCAGAAGCAGATTAACAGTGCTGTCTTTTCACTGATAACTGTTTACTGATAACTGTTTACTGATTATCTGCCTAAAACTTCCAAGACCACTGGGGCAACTCCCGACTGGAAGACACCGATAATCGCTGCCGCACCTCTGGAGAGGTCGATGACGCGACCACCGCTAAACGGACCGCGATCATTAATTCGCACCACCACCGAGCGCCCATTACGCAGATTAGTTACCCTAACCTTGGTGCCGAAGGGTAGATAGCGATGGGCGGCAGTTAAACCACTAGAGTTAAAAGTCTCACCACTAGCGGTGCGACGACCGTGGAAACCGGAACCATACCAAGAGGCCATTCCCCGTTTACGGGGGCGACTGCTGGTTTTTGTCCCTTGGGTTGTTTTCGGCTTCTCTGGCGGTGTCACTGAGGTAGGATTGCTGGCCGGGACTGGTTTGACTTGATTGGGTTGTGATTGGGGTTGTATCGTCGAAGGAATGGCCTCTTGGGTTCGGGGTGTAACGCTTGCTGGGACGGTATTTTCTTTGTCCACTAGGGACTCCAAAGTTTTAAGAATTTCGTTAGCATTATCTTGAACCGAACGTGATACTTTAATATCTGAATCGAATGTTCGACTATTAGAAAAAGCGGACAGAAAGGTTTGAGTAGTTGACTCGATAACAGTTTGACGACCTACGCTAATATCCGTCAGGCTGTTGCTGTGTCCTGCTGTCTGGGAACAAATTATCGAGGCTGTAGTCCCCACTACGGTAAGGGCAGTTACAGCTTGTAGTTTGTTGATCAGTTGTTTATTCATAGACTTTCTTATTGCTCGTTAGCAAGTTCCCAATGCAAAGCTGAAGGAATTTGCTAACATTCCTTTTTGCTTGCAAAGCTAACTTGGTTGCGTTCTGTTCAACCGTATCACGGAAAATCGGTTGGTCATTACGAGAATTTATATCGTTATCGGGCAAGAGAATCAAAAATTTAAATAAAGGGTTGACTTGCGCTAAAAACCAAGTTAAGATGGGAAGTTTTTAATTTTTTGTCTCCTAGAGGGGGGCAAGATTAGGAAAACTTGGGGAATTAGTGAAATTTCGAGAGGTAATAACGCTAGTATTGACAAGGCTTTCAGGGATTATCAGCCTCCCTCGATTTCCCTCTATAAATGCAGATAATGATTAATAAAACTGTTGTCTTCGCTACAAAAAACCAGATTTTTAATATTAATGTTAAATCGGACTAAGGATCAGAGATTAAAAATTATAATATGGGCTTGACAAAAAACTAAAAATAAGCTGTTATTAGCCAAACTTAACTATAGAATCAGAAATGCTGATACAGGCTAATACTAAATCCTGTTTAAAAGGGATAGGGAAGTGGGGAAGTGGGGAAGTGGGGAAGTGGGGAAGTGGGGGATTGGGGAAGTGGGGATTGGGGAAGTGGGGGATTGGGGAGTATTTTGCTGTGAACAGTGAACTGAAAACCCGCATCTGAATCACTGAATACTGGATACTGAAGACCGACTCCTAACCCCACGAAAAGCTTTTTCGGCAAACTCTATCTAATTGTGTGTTGGGTTTCCTTAGGTCAATCCAGTTAGAAAATTAATCGCAGTAACGCACCAATTTAATGACAAAGTTGGTGCGTGGGGTGCGGATTGTTAATTTTGGTTTTTCATCAAAATTAGTAACCGCCTAACGCACCCTACAAGATTAGGCGATCGCAAAATGATGCGATCGCACTCAACCTAATATCAACAGACTTTCTGTTTCACTATCAAAAAATTCAACAATAATTAAAAAATAACCTCTTAAAATTTCGATAATTTTTGAAGTGGGACTATTACCAATACGAAGATAGATAAATTTTGGTGGATGACCATATAATAGACTGCGCTGATGAAAATCGGAGTCTTTAGAGACAATTACAAAATCGTTGAATTTGGCAAATTCCCAGATAAGTGCATCATCAGTATTGATCAGTCCTAAAGTCTTGACGTGCTGAGAATCAGCATATAAATCAATTATTTTATCAATAATCCGATCTGACAAATTTTCATCTAATAACAGTTTCATAAAGAGGTGATAAATAATTTTTTCTCTCGATCAGCAGCAAAAGCCAAACAAGCTTTGATATCCTCGGAAGTTAATTCTGAAAAATCCTCAAGAATTTCTGCTTCTGTCATTCCTGCTGCTAAATATTCTAGAATATCGTACACAGTTATACGCATTCCTCGAATGCAGGGTTTTCCGCTTCGTTTTCCAGGTTCAATGGTAATAATGTTTTGGTAACTCATAATGCTTTAATTATTTGGACTTTCCCAATTATATCTTATTTGATGACAGAGATCGCACTCCACCCCACCGACAAGAACGATCACCCTTCAACTTCGTACCACTCTTAGGGTGTAAAGTGCGAAAGCGTAACGCACCAATTTAATAATAAATTTGGTGCGTGGGGCGCGGATTATTGATTTTGGTTTTTTAACAGAATTAGTAGCCGCAAACACGCACCCTACCAGATTAGCAGATTAGAGATCGCGCTGATTTAAACCTCTCTCTTTAATTTCTTTAAGGGTTTTATTAACAGCATATTTTGCATTGATACTATTAATCAATTCAGTTTGATTATGTTTTTGAGCAACTCCCAATACATCAACAATCAAGTCAAAACTTCCGTCAGTATTACGAATCCAACCTAGATCATAATCTCCCTCTAGCACAGCAACAATATCTGATCTAACTCTTTGACCGTTAGAACCACGAACATCTGCTTCACGTTTAACTATTATTCCTAAATCCTGCAAAGATTTTACTAAAATTTCAGGATCAGTTATTTTAGTTCTTAAAACAGAAAAATGACCGCCGCCGCCTCTTTTGTTCTGAATATCCTGCTCTCTTTTGTTCTGACTATCTTGATCAGGATTTCTCAACTCTCTGAAATTATTACGCCCAAGAAGTCCTCGAAACATTTCTTTAATGTCAGAATCTAGATCCTTTCTAGCTAATATGGTTTCGATAATTGCTCCTATTTCTGAGTCAATTGGTATTCTAGCTAATGCTATAAGAAGTGCAATTGCTTCTGATTTACCCTCCTTAGCTTGTTGTTGAATAATGGGTAAAGTTTGAGGGTTATCTCGCCAATGGGTTGCTAAAGCTTCAATTGCTTCTGATTCACCCTCCTTAGCTTGTTGTTGAATAATGGGTAAAGTTTGAGGGTTATCTCGCCAATGGGTTGCTAAAGCTTCAATTGCTCCATATTCACCCTTATTAGCTTGTTGTTGAATAATGGGTAAAGTTTG
>NZ_SFBV01000158.1:0-12067 GCF_007095585.1 Microcystis sp. M_OC_Ca_00000000_C217Col | reverse complement strand
GGCCGATGAAGACGCAAGGTTTTGAACGACGATTCTCTCAAAATCTTGCACCTGTGGGAGCGAGAAAAGCCCCAAAACCTTTACTTTGCCTACATTTCAAATTTATTCAGCAAACCCTAATTATCATCAAAAAAGCTTGACTTATGGTTATAATTGTGCTAATTCAAAAATGAAACGCATCAGCGGCGGACTTCGGGATTTCTATCATTAAAAGATTATTAAACCTCTAGGTTTACTCACTTAAATTAGCAGTTTCTAGCCATTTTTTACCCATTTCAATGGGAATACCGAGGGGAGGACAGAGGACTTTAATTAATTCAATTCCTCCCGTGATTAAAATGCTTCTTAGGCGAGAATTTTTCTGGATTTCTGCGTCAACTTGTGCGACAAAAGTTTGTTTTTCAATTTCGGTATTAGTGGGATAAGTTTGGGTGAGTTGGCTGATAAGTTGTTGGATTTATTGGACGGCTTCGGCTAAATTTTGGGGTGTGGCGTAATTATGTTGAACTGCTTTTTGATCTCCTTGCACCGTATCGGCAAAGTTAGCAATATTTGCTCCACGAAGGTCATATTTAGGAGTTTCTGACATAGGATTAAAAGATTGAAGATTACTGATGATAATTAGGGTTTGCGGCAAAAAGTACGGGCGAAGCATTCGGATAGAAAATCTCCAGTTTCACCGATAGGTTATTGCCCGAATGCTTCGCCCCTACAGGACGCGGGACGATGAAGACGCAAGGTTTTGAAGCACGATTCTCTCAAAATCTTGCACCTGTTTCGCAAGAAAAGCCACAAAACCCCTATCTTGCCTACATTTCACATTTATTAGTAGCTGGTTATAATTAAATTAAAAATGGATTTTAGGTTCGATCCCCCCTGCCCCCCTTGATAAGGGGGGTGCCGATAGGCGGGGGGATCTGACAACTTTTAACGCCTACCTACTTAATTATAGCATCCATAATGGCAAAACTGAGAACATTTCTCTGAATGAAAGCGATACGTCGAATTCAAGTCCCCCTTAGAAAGAGAGATTTAGGGGGATCAAAATAAGGATTGAGCGGCTTTAATCCGAATACTTGGGTTCTTGTCTGTGAATAGTCTTTTGGCAAGAGTTCTGATAATTAAATCGAGGGATTCTGTACTCAATTTCATATCAGTTTACTGCATAACGAGAGCCAATTTTGCCGAGGGCATCAACAGCACTGAAACGAACGCTATCATCTTCATCGTAACAAACATTTACTAGATCAGGAATAACATCTTCTAGTCCAATTTCACCTAAAGCAATTGTGGCTGTGACACGAACTTTTACTTCCGTATCTTGTAGGGATTGAATGAGATAGGATATTGCTTTTTCACCACCAATTTTTCCGAGAGATTCCGCCGTGATTATCCGAATATCGGGATTAGTATCAGATAAGTAGGAAGCTAGATAAGGAATTGCGGATTCATTGCCAATTTCTCCTAAAGCTCGAATCAGATTTAGGCGAACATTAAGATCATTTTCTCCTATTAAATGGGATACTAAGGTATCGGCAAGGCTGCTATTGCCAATTTTGCCCAAGGCTTCGGCAGCTTTAGCGCGGATCTGGGGGAGAGAATCGTTGAGTTTATTCAATAAAGTATTGATGGCGATTTGGGTGTTATTAAGTTGCTGAACCATGTTATTTTTCCTCTGGGTTATTGTTATTAGGTTGCTGGGGATAATTCTGTTGGTTTCCTTGCACATTATGAGCTAAATTGCCAATGGTAGCTCCTCTTAAATCATAGGTAATAGATGAGGTTTCAGAGGTTGGGGATTGAGTGGAGTAAGAAATAGATTCAGGGAGGGGGTGATAGTATTTAAGTTTGTTTTGAATTGTGTCTAGTGCTTCTCTAGCTAGATAGAGAGTATCGTCATCATTTAATGTGACAAAATCAGGATTTTTCAGGCATTTGATAAGTTCAGTCATCGCCGCTTCTGAGCCAATATTACCCAAAGCCTCGGCTGCCTTCCTACGAACAAACTCATCAGAGTCTTCTAAAGCCTTGAGTAACCCCGGAATAGCTGTTTCCGAGCCAATTTTACCCAAAGCGAAGGCTGCGTACCAACGAACATCCTCATCAGAGTGTTCTAAAGCCTTGAGTAACCCCGCAATGGCTGTTTCTGAGCCAATTTTACCCAAAGCGAAGGCTGCGTTCCCACGAACACCCTCATCAGAGTGTTCTAAAGCCTTGAGTAACCCCGCAATGGCTGTTTCTGTCTCAATCTCAGTCAAGGCCTCGAGTGCGTTATCAGAGTGTTCTAAAGCCTTGAGTAACTCCGCAATGGCTGTTTCCGAGCCAATCTTAGCCAAAGCGAAGGCTGCGTTCCCACGAACAGACTCATCAGAATCTTTTAAAGCCTTGAGTAACCCCGCAATGGCTGTTTCTGAGCCAATATTACCCAAAGCGAAGGCTGCGTTCCTACGAACATACTCATCAGAGTCTTCTAAAGCTTTGAGTAACCCCAGAATCGCTGTTTCCGAGCCAATTTTACCCAAAGCTAAGGCTGCGCGCCTACGAACATCGCTATTAGAGTCTTCTAAAGCCTTGAGTAACTCCGCAATGGCTGTTTCTGGGCTAATAAGCTAAACGGCTTTTACTTCGGATCACCGATATAGACTCCAAAAGGGTTATAGCTGTTGGATCATGCAGGTTAAGCGCCGTTTAGCTTATTACCTAAAACGGAGGCTGCCTTCCGACGAACAACCCCATCAGAGTCTTTTAAAGCTTGACTCAACTGATTAACAACTTCATTAGACTTTGTTAATCCCAATAACTCCACCTTAAACCGTTTCGGCACATCCAACCCAAGCACTAACCCCACTGTCTGCTTTTGAAACTTAAAGTTGACTTCTCCTGCTAACCTCGCTCCTAATTTTAAATCAATCTCTAACCCTAATTTAACCACCCGTTTTGCTTGGGTTTCATTATCCAATAACCCCAACAGCAACGCCATAGGTTCCGTCCATTTGAGATAATTCAAATAGTCCCACTGTAACTGCTCATCCCTGAGATGGGGTAACTTTTTCTTTAATTCCTCAGCCGTGTAATATTCTTGAATCAGTTGGTGGCGAAAAGCAATTTTATCATTACCTTCTAGGTGAATTAGATGATATTTCAGTAAATCCTTTAACCACTGCTTACTGTAATATTCTGGGAATCCTTTATTTTTGATAAATTTGCTTAATTCTTCCTCTGCTTCTGTTCGGGAAATAGCCACCTGAATCTCGGTTTTTGACTCCCCTTGGGTCATTTTCCACGCTAACAATTGCAGCAATTCTCGCCACCAATCCCGCGATTCTTGGTAAGTAGGAACATCTGCTTTTAATTTCTTGTCATAAATTCCTGTAAAAATCTGGAAAACTAAGCCCAAATTAGCAGGAATTTTGTTCTGATTATTATCAAAGACTGAACAAAGCATCCACAAAAGTAGGGGAGTTTCTCCCAATTCCTTGAGACGATTTCCCAACTGTTTAAGCATTTCTTCGCCTTTTTCAGGCAAATAGGCCTTGACAAAATCCCGCATCTGTGCTTCGCTCAGGGGCAGCATTTCCAGCTTTTTTTCAATGTTTAAGTCGTCGCTGCCTAAATCCCTTGTGGTGAAAATCATCGAAATTTCTGCATACTGCTGGCGAAAGTTTTTTAAATCCCGTCGTGCAGTATCTGAGGGCAATTCATTGATACCATCAAATAATAATAATGGGCTAAAATTCTGATTTTCTAACAGCCAACTTTCTAGGGTATTACTATCAATAATTAATTTATGGCGTTTCAGGAATTGTAAAATTAAATCAAGAATTGAGGTTTCATACAAGCGTAATTCGATGAGAATGGGAATTTGAATGATTTTAGCTTGATTTTGTTGATTTAGGCGCAAGCTTTGCACCGCTACGGATTCTTCTAATAATAATCTGGCTAAAGCGGTCGATTTTCCTGAACCGGGACGACCTTTTAAAAGAACGTGATTAGCGGCATACTTGCGTAAACCATCTAAAACTGTGAATCTTTCGGTTTTTTCTGGTCTTTCTGGTCTTTCTGGTCTTTCTGGCGGGTTTTCTGGTTCTTTTTCAATCGTCTGCACCCACAAATCCCTTAGCAAAGGTGCAGTTTTCGACGGGCGTGTTTTTCCCTCTACGTCCGTGAGGGTGTAAAATGTCTCCCATTGGGCGTACTTTTCCGAGTCCGAGATTGATTTGAGATAGGGAGTCCAGTCAATCATTGATGCTGTCTGTTAGTTCGAGAAGGAATCCGGATTAACGCTTTTAATATCTTCAATTATAAGCAATATAGTGGGACTAGCTCTGAAAAATTGGCAACGGAATCGATTGGCTGCCAGATTCTCTCGTTAGAAATGTCCACAACCCCCCGCCATTAGGTGTAGGATGTGTTACGCGCTTTGCTAACACATAAAAAACTTTTTCTGTTGGTGCGTTACGGCAATATTTAGGGTCTGCTGAAAAAGTACGGGCGAAGCATTCGGATAGAAAATCTCTGGTTTCAGCGATAGGTTATTGTCCGAATGCTTCGCCCCTACAGGACGCAATTGCCGATAAGGTTATCCTATTTTTGTTTTCCTAATTGTTAGGTTTTCTAAAAAATTTAAAAAGTACGGGCGAAGCATTCGGATAGAAAATCTCTGGTTTCAGCGATAGGTTATTGTCCGAATGCTGGACGCAATTGCCGATAAGGTTATCCTATTTTTGTTTTCCTAATTGTTGGCTTTTCTAAAAAGTTGAAAAATTACGGGCGAAGCATTCGGATAGAAAATCTCTGGTTTCAGCGATAGGTTATTGCCCGAATGCTGGACGCAATTGCCGATAAGGTTATCCTATTTTTGTTTTCCTAATTGTTGGCTTTTCTAAAAAGTTGAAAAAGTACGGGCGAAGCATTCGGATAGAAAATCTCTGGTTTCAGCGATAGGTTATTGCCCGAATGCTGGACGCAATTGCCGATAAGGTTATCCTATTTTTGTTTTCCTAATTGTTAGGTTTTCTAAAAAATTGAAAAAGTACGGGCGAAGCATTCGGATAGAAAATCTCTGGTTTCAGCGATAGGTTATTGTCCGAATGCTTCGCCCCTACAGGACGCAATTGCCGATAAGGTTATCTTATTTTTGTTTTCCTAATTGTTGGGCTTTATAAAAAGTTTCTAAACTGTGACTATCCCCGACAAAACGCCAGTGCCAGGGTTCATAATTAATACCCTGGAGATTATTTTCAGGGAAAGATAACTCGAAACTATACTGGGCAGCGTTATTTTGCAACCAACGAAAAGCGGCAGTATTAGCAAAACTGCTACTTAAATTCGTTGCGGGAGCGCGACCATCGCCAATATCGATCGCATAACCGGTATGATGTTCGCTGTAACCCGGAGGTGCGCTCACTTCTGCTCGTTTGCGGGTTTGCTGATTGCGTTGTTTTTTAACTTCAAAAAAGAGCTTTTCTTGGGTTGCTTTCGATCGAAATGCGGAAATCGGCATTAAAATCACCCCCGACCTTCTCGCGTCACTCTGCATCTGGATAAAAGCCTTGGCTGCCGGTTTCCTTAAACGCATAGCACCATCCCCAGTAATGGGGGCTAATTCCGTCTCCGGGGCCTCTTGATAGGGTAAATGACCTAAAATGTTCTCAATGGGGCTAGGAGTGGCTTTAATGGGGGGTGATGGGTTAATAACCGGTTTTTGTACGGTAGCAGGGGGACGATTCAAGACTGCTATGGCAATTAGGCCGGTTCCCATCAGAGCAAGTAAACCGCTTGCGATCGCTATGAGACCATTAGGATTAGTAGTTTTTCTGTACTGGTTGTCCCGCAAAGCTTCGGGAATATCATCGATCGGTTTCACGGTTCACTTACCCTCCTGCACGATAATTACATTATTCCCCGGCCACTCCATCTTGACGAGCAGCGTGTTGAACTGCGGCGGCCACAGCCGTAACTACACGACCATCAAAAACCGAGGGAATAATATTCTCTCGATCAAGATTAGCAGGATTGATCAAAGAAGCGATCGCTTTGGCCGCTTCCAGATACATATTATCGGTGATGGCCCTAGCGCGACAGTCCAGGGCCCCGCGAAATAATCCAGGGAAAGCGAGAACATTATTAATCTGATTGGGATAATCGCTGCGTCCGGTAGCCACCACGGCCACTAAATCATTGATTAATTCCGGTTGAATTTCGGGAATCGGATTAGCCATGGCAAACACGATCGCATCTTTAGCCATTCCCTTGACCATTTCGGGAGTCAATACCCCCGGTGCGCTCACCCCCAAGAAGACATCAGCGCCTTTAAGAGCATCCCCTAGCTTACCAGTGGCGGCCACGGCCCAAGCTTGTTTTTCTGGGGTTAAATCGTCCCGTTGTTGGGAGAGGATGCCAAGGGAATCACAGAGGGTTATATCTGTAGCTCCTGCGGTTTTAAAGAGAGTAGCGATGGCGATTCCCGCTGCACCTGCACCATTAATGACGATTTTGACTGTATCAAGCGATTTTTTGACTAATTTGAGGGCATTAATCAGGGCAGCCAGGGAAACGATCGCTGTACCGTGTTGATCATCGTGGAAAACGGGAATATTTAATTCCGCTCGCAGACGTTTCTCGATTTCAAAACAGCGGGGAGCGCCGATATCCTCTAGGTTAATACCCCCAAAAACCGGAGCGATTCTTTTGACGGTTGCGATGATTTCTTCGGGGTCTTGGGTGGCTAAACAGATGGGAAAAGCATCAATTCCGGCGAATTCCTTGAATAACATCGCTTTCCCTTCCATTACCGGCAAGGCAGCCTCTGGCCCGAGATTTCCTAATCCTAATACTGCGCTACCATCGGTAACTACAGCGACGGTGTTGCCCTTGATCGTCAATGAATACACTTGTTCTGGTTGGTGGGCGATAGCGGTGCAGATGCGACCAACTCCGGGGGTGTAGGCCATGGCCAGGTCATCTTGGGAGGTGAGGGGAATACGACTTTCAATGGAGATTTTACCGCGACGATGGATATCGAAGGTGCGATCGGAAACTTTGAGCAGTTTAACATCCGGTAGAGCTTTAACCGCGGCGATAATCTGTTCCGCTTGGTCGGTACTAGCGGCATCAACCATCACCTCGCGGGTGCTAATCTTTAAATTGCGTTCGATCAGAGAAATTTGCCCTAAATTCCCCCCGACATCGGCGATCGCATTGAGGACAGAAGCGAAGGTTCCCGCTTGATTGGGGATTTCTATCTTGAGACTTAGACTATAGCTAGGATTGGGCGTTAAATGAACCATGCTGAAGGCTTCCAATACTGATAAATATTGATTATCTTCTATCTGTGGGGGACTTTGGTATCTAATCGTGCAGTTTCTGTAGCTATTATGATCTCTGTGGTCATAATACCGGTGAAACCGAGTGAGTCAAACTAGATTCTTTTTAAAAGGTGTGGGGTGTGGGGTGTGGGGAGAAGGTAGGAAGGCTGCATCTCAACATTTGCAAAAATACCGACAATCAGCAATTATCAGTCACTCTCAAATGCGTACAAATGTATTAATAACTGCCTGTAAGCAGCCCACCGAAAAGCTAATGCGCTCCGGGGTTTGGGGGCGGCGCCACGCCCCCAACGGGGGTTTGGGTAGGGTTGATTCATGAATCAACCCTACTATGAATCAACCCTAGGGGTTTGGGGGGTTCTACCCCCCAAAAGCTTGGATTGAGCGATAAAATCGGAAGTAAAGCCCAATTTTAAAAGAGAGTTTTCCCTTAAAAATCCCAACTTAGTAGATTGACAAAAATGAGATGCACCCTAAATATTCCACATTTGTTGATAAGCAGTTTCTAAATCTCTGGTAAATTGTTTGGCATTCCAGAGGGGAGATGTATGACGAGATTGACGTAATTGATAACGGACTTCTTCCCGCAAATTTTTATCCAATCCTAGCTTAATTCCCCACTGCACATATTCCTCATCACTCCAAGCTATACCCTGACTAATGCCAGCATTTTTCATAAAAGTATAGCTATTGCGGGCTGCGAATTGTTCACCAACCCTAGTGACTAAAGGAATCCCCATCCAGAGGGTTTCTAGGGTTGTGGTAGCACCACTATAGGGATAGGTATCGAGAATTATATCAGCAATTCCTAGATTAGCGCGATGGGTTTCCTCATTGAAATCATTGGGCAAAAATCTTAATCTATCTTGACTAATTCCCAATTCGTCGGCACTTTTGAGAAATAATTCTCGAATGGTTTCTTTGTCGGCAAAACCTTTGATTAAAAGATAGCTATTAGGAACCTGTTGGAGAATCTGCAATTGCCGATAAATCATGTTTAAGTTGCGTTTTAATCCCGATTGCACGGTCAGATAAATAATAGCATCATCGGGAATATTTAAATCAGTTCTTCTCCTAGTGGGAACACCCACTTCAAAACCATCCACGGATAAATAAGAGTTAGGAAGTCGGATAATTTTTTCTGAATAAATTTCTTGAGCATTTTCGGGTAAAACGTAGTTATCAGCAATAAAATAATCAATAGCAGGAATTCCCGACGCATCTAATCCTAACCAGGTTACTTGTATCGGTGCTGGTTTTAAGGCCATTACTAGATAAGTTGTATTATTAGTTAAGCTATCAAGATCCACTAAAATATCTAATTTGTCTTGACGAATTTGGGCAGTTATTTGTTCAATTTTTGCGGGCAAGTTATAGCTATAATCTGAGTTATTTTTAAACCATTTTTCAGTCATTTCGTCCGCTGCTTGGTTGACACAATAGGTGTAAATTTCAAATTTATCTCGATTATGATAGTGAAATAACCAGCGACTTAACCAACCCACAGAATGACGACGGAGAGTATAGGCAATATAACCAATTTTTATTTTTCTTGCTGGAGATTTTGAAGAATAAACAGGAGCAATATAGTGGTAGCGGGTTCTTACATTTGCTTGAAAAATTTCCGCTAGTTTACTTTGTAAATAGCGATTAATTTTCGGATTATCTTGATAGTAGGGAAGACAGCTACTAACTCCTAAAATAGAGTCGATAATAAAGGGAGGTGCATTAAATTGTTTGGCATTAATTTGTCCCTCGATTAATTGGATTAATTCATCAATAAATTTAGGTAAATTTCCCCAGTCTCCCTTAGCTTGTAAAATACCAATCACTAGAGAAATTCCGAACAGCTTTTCAGTAGTTGTCTGGCAACTTTTATAAAAATTATCGGCAATTTCTAGGGCTTTTTTATAGTCAACAGTGGTGGTTTTATAAAGATTAAACAAACTATTTTGTAGGTATAAATACTCTGGTAGAAAGCGCAAACAAAGTTCTACTAAATTAATGGCAAATACACTTTGTTTTTGTTGATAAGCATAATTGACAATTGCTGAAATAACTTTGGCTGCAATTATTTCTGGATTATTGATATGTAAGGCTGCTAATTCTAAAAAGTGGATGGTATTAGTACAGGGGTAGATTAAAACTTTTTCCGTCACTCGCAGCAGTAAATCAAGATTAACTGCTGCTGTAGCTGTATTCTCTAACAGTTCAAATACACACCAATCATTGCACTTTTCCATCGCAAAATTTTGGAATTGTATTTCTAATTCCATCAGATGCAGGAGATTATTTAAAAAACTAGGATTAAGATTTTGTAGCTGCCATCGAATTAGATAACTTGTCTCTAGTCTTTGGGAATTTTCTTGTCTGGTTGCCTCTGCATCTAAGATTTGAGTTAAAGTTTCTATCCACCCCGATAATTCTGATTCGGCTGCTTGACTCAACACCAGTAACCAAGTAGCTTGCGCGTCTTCTTCTCTATCTTGTAAAAGATAGGCTAATCCTAGATAAAAATAATCCTCAATTACCAGAGAATTGTTGTCAATTAATTGTTCATAAAACTGCACCACCAGTTGATAATTATTGTTGTTTAAATGGGTTTGTATGTCTTGATGCCATTGCATAGTTTTTATCCGCTAAGATTGACAATAAATATTCCACATTTGTTGATAAGCAGTTTCTAAGTCTCTGGTAAATTGTTTGGCATTCCAGAGGGGAGATGTATGACGAGACTTTCGGAGTTTCCAACGGACTTCTTCTCTTAAATTTTTATCCAATCCTAACTTAATTCCCCACTGCACATATTCTTCATCACTCCAAGCTATACCCTCAGTTATTCCCGCATTCATCATTAAAGTATAACCGTTGCGTGATGACCATTGTTGCCCCACTTTAACCACCAGAGGAATTCCCATCCAGAGGGTTTCTAGGGTGGTTGTACCACCGTTAAAGGGATAGGTGTCCAAAACCACATCAGCGATGGCTAAATTTGCCCTGTAGGTTTCCGTCTGATAGATAGGAAGCATCTTAATTCGATTAGTTTCTACCCCAACTTCTGCGGCAATTTGACAGAATAAATCCCAGAGAGAATTATCATCAGCAACTCCTTGAATCAGGAAATAACTATTAGGTACGGATTTGAGGATTTGCATTTGTAAGCGAATCATCGCCGGATTACGCTTAATTGCCGTTTGAGAGCTTAGGTAAATAACCGCATCATTATTAATACCTAAATCTTCTCTTCGCAGGGTAGGAACGGCTATTTCAAAACCATCCACAGCGACAAAAGCATCAGGTAAACGCCAGATTTTTTCTTGATAATATTCTTGGGCATTTTCTGGTAGTACATAAGGATCCGCTAAAAGATAATCTACTGCGGGTAAACCGGAACCATCAAAACCTAACCAGTTAACTTGAATAGGAGCAGGTTTTAAGGCAATAACTGGGGCAACGATTGCCCCGGTACCACTATCTAAGTCCACAAGGATATCGATGTTATCTTCTTTAATTTTGCGGTAGGTTGCTAGGGAATCAGCAGTAGCATGATAGATTTTATCTGCGGGATTAGAAAACCATTGTTGAGTTATTTCATCCACAGGTTGACTCACCATATAAAGGTGAATATCAAACTGCTCACGATTGTGATAATTGATAGTCCAACGACTCAAGAAACCCACGGGATGACTTTTTAAGCTTTGGGAAATGTAACCAATTTTAAGTTTTTTATCGGGATTATCTTCTCTGGGTTTGTCAAAACTTTCCTCTTGAAAACCCAGCATTTCTTTGTAGGTTGTTTGAAAAAAACTACCAATATGACTTAAAAGCGGTCGATTCTCTTTCGGGTTATCTTCATAGTAAGAAATCGGATTCATAACTGTTAGTAAATTTTCTCTAACTAAGGGATGTATATCTTGGGGGTTTTGTTCTATAAATTCTCTAATTAAGTGTTTATACTCTTGACAAATACTAGGGATATCATTCCATTTTGAGGATCGTAAAGAGCCATTAAAGAGGAGAGATTGACTAAACATTTTCAAATCAATTGTCTGACTTTTCTTTTTCAACTTATTTGCTAAATTTATTGCTTTGTCATAGTCATCTGAAGAGATATAAAACCAAAATAAATTAACTTGTAAGTACCAACTTTCGGGATAAAGGGGAAGAAAAGCTTCCGCCAAATCTACCGAATAAAGAGGTAGTTTTTTTTGAAACGCTACCTGACGAGTAATTTTTAAAATATGATCCAGAAGTTTTAAAGAATTCGACAGATAGGGTAAACTTAACCGAACTAATTCTATGGTATATTTATGGGTGTAAGGTATGACGGCAATTACTACCCGTTCCAATAATTGAGAGTTAACTGAACCCTGAGTAATTAATTCTAGTATTTGCCATTCTTGCAGTTGTTGAGGATCAAATCTATTTAATTTAATTTCAACGAGGGTTAAGTGCAGTAAATTATCGAGATAACTGGGATTAATTTCCTGTAGATGTTTACGAATTAACCAAGAGATTTCTAGATTTTCTAACTCTATTTGTCGGTTAGCTTCGGTAGTTAAAATATTGCTTAATTCTAGCAGCCATGACTCGGTTTCCTGTTCATCTCCTTGAGTGAAGACAAATAACCAAGTAGCTTGTGCTTCTTCTTCTCTTCCTTGCAAAAGATAGGATAATCCTAAATACCAATAATAACTAATTTCTGTGGTTTCTCTTTCTATCAGTTCTTCGTAAAACTG